>JBDSBS010000786.1:0-5422 GCA_039921435.1 Planctomycetota bacterium
GTCGACCTGCATCACCGCCTGCTGCTGCTGCGGCACAACCGCTGGCGCGCACTCGGCGTCGGCTTTGGCCTGCAGCTCGCCGCCGCAGTGCCGTTCGTCAATCTGCTGGCGCTGGCGCCCACCGGCACGATCGCTGCGACGAGCAGCTATCTGCACTTCGAAAAACAGGCGAGCCAGTAGCTCGCCGGCGCTCGACGGCGTTCGCCGCACGCACGATCAGCGCTGCGCACTGCTGTGCACGCCGAGCATCTGACGTTCCCAAAAAGTCCCGGCCGCGCGCTGTTCGCGGGCCGTGAACCGATATTGGAACAGTACGACGCGCACGAAGCGGGGCGCCTCATAGACAAACGGCATCTCGCGGAACAGGCCGCGCACCTCGGGAGTGCCCTGCAGCAGGCGTTGCAGCAGTGCTGGCAACCAGTGCGCCGCGAGTTCGGGCGGACCATAGGCGGCCAACCACAGCCCGAACCCCAGATAGTCCGCCGCCGGCGCGAAGCGCTCGGGGTCGCGGTCGACCGCGGCGACCAGCGCCAACGGTTCGTAGTCGAGCCACTGCTCGCCATCGCGGCTGCCTTGCAGGACGAGGCCGAGCCGTTCGCTCGGCACGGCCGCAAACATGTAGTAGCTGGCAGCCAGGTGGAAGGGTGCCAGCGCGCGACGCACCGCCACTGCAGGCAATTGGTCGTAGTGGGCGCCAAACAACTGCGCCATCGGCCCGAGGGAGGCGGCCACGACCGGCAGCGTGACCGCAATGGCCAGCGCGCGCGCACCGCGAGTCATGGCGAGGGCCGGAGCGATCGTCCCCCACCGACGCAAGATGGCTGGCAGGCAGCGTTGGATCGCTTGGTCGTCGATGAGCAAACCCAGCAGCGCCAAGGTCAGCAAGTTGAACCCTCGGAAGTTGCCACACAGCAACAGACCCACCATCAGCGGCATGCCCGCCAAGGCAGCAATGCGACGCACTCGCCCGGGCCAGCAGAAGAGCCAAGGCGCGATCAGTTCGTAGCCGAGCGTGTAGCACGCCATGCCCTGCAAGAACCAAGCAGGCAGCTCGCTACACCAGGCGGCCGTCGTGGTCGGGAACGGCTGCGTCAACAGGAAGGCTTGCACCGCAGAGAGGTCGCGCCACGCACCGCCGGCGAACAGCTTGGTGATGCCCGTGCCGAACAGCAGACGGATCAACGTCCAGATCAGCAGCCAGCGCGGCCATGCGGCGCCATCCTGTAGGTGGCGCGGCGAAGTGAACCAACCGCCGGGCGCCAAGAAGATCGCGACAAACGTCGTCTCGACGAGCAAGTCGTCGAACGGCCAGTTGCACCACGAGAGCGGTCCTTCGTCGACGACGCGCAGACTCAACGTCGCGATGTACAGCGCGACACAGGCCGGGCGCGCGGCTACGCCGACGGTCAACGCCATCGCCGCGATCACACCCAGCCACAGCACGCGGCCAAGAACTCGTCCGAGGTCGAGCACCAGAACAGGGTCGGCGCGCGCCAGAACCCATTCGCACCGTGCACCTCTGCGAGCTGCGCCAACCGCGCCGCCAACGGCGTGATGCCACCGCTGCCGAACAGCCCTGGTCCTTGCCCACCCAAGCTGATGAAGGTCCCGAGCTGACACAGCCCGAGCGCCCGCAGAAACACGTAGCGCGAAATGCCGAAGGTAGAAGACATCGATGGCGTGATCACGGCAGCCAGCAGCGAACAAGGAGCGTGCCACCGCGCTGCGGGTGAGTTTCAGCGCCGCCTCTCGGCGTGACGCGAGTCTCGCACACTTGACCGTCCAGATGTCGACACACCAACGACGACATGGCGCCGAATCGCCATAGCGCGCGACGCGGCGCGCCCTTGGGGCGCGCCGCGAACTCGCTCAAAACGCCAGCAGCTGCGCACCGCGTGTCTTGGCGACACCACTCACGCCGACCGCGTCCCAGACGAACCACTCGCTGTAGATCGTGAGCCCCGCGAGCCACGGCTCGGCCGGAAACGGGAAGCGAACGGTGCCAAAGCCCGCACCCGCCGCTCCCGGGGCACCACCGAGCGCGACATCGATGAGCAGCGCTGCTCCTACGTCGGTGAGGATCGGCACGCCGCTGATCGTGGTGCCCACCGGTGCCGGCTGCAGCGCAAACGCGAGCGTTGCCAACGCCCCGCCGCGAGCGTTGGCGATGCCGACTTTGAAATCGACGTTGCCGAGGTTGACCGGCACTTCCGCGAGCATCGTCGGCACGCGACCTCCCGTGCCCGAGGTAGCCGGACCGAACTGCACGTTGCCGTTCGGATGGTTCTCGGTCCACAGCGTGGGTCGATCGAACGGAGCCACCTCGGCCGCGACTCGCGGGTCAGTCAGTGCATTGCTCACAAAGTCGGTCAATTGGTTGCGCTGCTGCTGATTGAGCGCGAGCGGTTGCAGCAGCGAGTCCTTGTTGTCGAGGTTGGTGCCACCACCAGCGGCGTAGAAGTTCAACAGCAACGTGAAGTTCGTGATGCCACCAGCATGGAACAGCTCCGCTCGCAAGCCCGTGTTGCGCAAGCTCGGCATCTTGAACTTGCCGCGGTCCGCGAAGTTGCCTGTCACCGCCTGGCGGCCACTGTCCTGGACGATCGGGCGCAGCCCGAGGTTGCGGAACTGCAGGTCGGTGAACAGCCCCGGCACGTGGCACAGGTTGCAGCGCGCCGTCCCGTTGAAGAGGTTCATGCCGGCGATCTGGCCCGGCGTCAGCGCATTCGTCTGGCCGCCGGCAAAGGCGTCCCATGGCGTCTGGTCGGGCACCAGCGTGCGTTCGTAGGTCGCGAGCGCCATCGCAATGCGCACTGGAGTGATGGCCGCGTCGCCGAATGCCTGGGTGAACAAGCCTGCATAGGTCGGCGCCCCCGCGATCGCTGCCGCAGCGTCGATAGGCAAGTTGCTCGCCAAAGCCAACGGCTTGCTGACTGCGAGCTTGAATGTCACTTCGCCCCACGTGCGGCCGTCGTGGCCCATTTCGTCGGGCTTGAGGATCGGCAGCAGCGCCTGCGCCTCGAGCGCCGCGCCGTTCGAGATCACCACCTGGCTCGTCAGCGGATCGACCAATTGTTGGCCCGGAGCGCCATCCCACAGCAGCTCGGGAAACCACGCCGCCAGTAAGAAGGTCGGCGAGGCGCGCTTGGTGACCTGCGGGTCGAGGCCGAACGCCGGTGCGGGCAGGTAGCTGCTGTTGGCATCGCTGCGCCGCATGCCAGGTGAGCCGAAGGTGTCGTCAGCGGTTCCCAACACGCCATCGAGCCCTGGGTGCGGCGAACGCCGAGGATCGCCGCCGCCGCTGCTCGGGCGATGGCAGGTGCCACACGCCACGGTGTTGTTCGCCGACAACTGTTCGTCCCAGAACAGGATCTTGCCCAACACTGCCTTCGCTGGAGTGATCGGATTCTGGGCCGGCACTGGCACCGGCGGCAGGCCAGGTGGGCCACCCGGATTTTGCGCGATCGCGAAGCTCGGGACCAGAACAGCAAACACGGCGGTGAAAGCCAACCGCAGGGACGAGGCGCTAGGCATGGTCGTTCGGTCCGACAGAGAGCTGGGGAGAGAGGGGCGCTGGCAACGCATCATCGCCCGGCCCCCCCACGGGCAGCCACAGCCAGGGCGCACGTCGCTTGCGGATCCTCAACTCCAAGAGCCGCAGCGAGTCGGCGCAAACTGCCGCAAGCCCGCGGGAACCAACCCCCATCGTCGGCATTCCCGCGCCCCCCGCCGGCTAGGGCCCGCAGAATCGCCCCGACATGAGGGGTTCCGTGCTGCCTTGGGCACAATCAATCTGAGCCGGCACCGTCCGACTCCGTTCGTCTGCTCCGCAGACTCATCTGGATCCGCCAATGCAACGCACGAGCCACCGCCGTCACCTCGCTTCCCTACTGTCCCTCGCCGCGCTCACCGCCGCTATGACCGCACAAGGCACCCCGATCGGGTTCGAAGAGACCTACGCCCTTGCCCCCGACCGCGCCCCCGTCGTCGCCGGACTCATCCCTGGCACCGACGATTGGTACTACTACCACTGCCGGGAGCGGCTCGACGCCCGCGACTTCGCCACGGTGCGCAAGGTGCTGCCGACCTGGATCCAGCGCCACGGCAGAAACCAGCGTGTGCTCGAGATCGAGAACCGCGAAGCGCTGCTGAGCTTTGGCGACAATGGTGCTGGCAGCGGTGGTGCTGGCAGCGGTGGTGCTGGCAGCGGTGCGAACCGCACCTTCGACTTCTTGCGCCAGCGCCTCGGCCTCAGCTTCGAACACCAGCGCACGGTGCTCGGCGCCCAGTCCGATCTGCCGACCAAGCTCGACCCCACCCTGCTGTCGCCGAGCGAACTGACCAAGCGTGCACTCGCGTGGCACCAAGGCACGGTCGACGGCTTCCAGGACCGCGCCCTGGCGGCCCTCGCGAGCACCAACCTCGATGCCAACACGCTGCACAATCTGCTGAGTCGCCTGCAGCGCCCCGACGTCGCCAACCTGCCGGCCCTGATCGTGCGCGACCTTGGCCACCCACAGAGCAGCGGTTTTGGCTCGTTTGGCATCCACGGCCAACTGCGCCGCGCCCAACTCGAAGAGTGTGTGCGCCTGCGCCCCGTCTTGCTGCAAGAGCCGCGCTTCGTCAATGCCTACCTCGTGCGGCTGCAGCCGAGTGCTGACACCGCGTGGCAACAGGATGCGGCGTCGCGAGAGGCGCAACTCACGCGCCTCTGGGAGTTCGCGCAGCGCCTGTCCCCAGCGCACAACTCGCTCAAGGCGCACGTGCTCTACCACTGGTTGCAGAACGACCTGTCGCAAGGAGCGCCCGACAAGCAGCGCTTCCTGAGCTACATCCGCCTGCCGCGCCGCACCGGCTACCCAGCCGAGGCACACCTGCGCAAGTTCCAGCGCGCCGACGAGTTCGTCGCCGGCGACCAGACCTTCCCGACGGGCCTGCGTGCAATCGGCAACGACGAAGATCTCGTGCGAACCTGCCTCGAACACTTCTTCGTCACCGAGGACGGCTACGAAGCCTACGCCGAGTTCTTGCACGTCGACTGGCTCAAGTCGGTGCTCGCCGAGACGAAGATCCTGCTCGGCCAAGGCGACATGGAACGGTGGTACTCGATGCTCGCAAACCCAGCGCGCCTCGCCGAGATCGAGAAGCGCGTCGAGATCACGTTCCCGAAGACGCAGCGCACGCACTACGGCGCCGACGATGTTGTGCAACTGCAAGTCGACACCAAGAACGTGCCGACGTTGCTCGTCAAGGTCTTTGCGATCGACAGCTACCGCTACCACATCGAGAAGCAAGCCGAGGTCGACGCGACGATCGAACTCGACGGCGTCGTCGCCAACGTCGAACAGACGCAGACCTACACGGAACCCGCTCTGCGCCGCGTGCGCCGCACGTTCGACCTGCCGTCGCTGCGCGAGCCGGG
>JBDSBS010000787.1:0-3610 GCA_039921435.1 Planctomycetota bacterium
GCTGGCTACAGCGATGGCAACGACGCACAACAGACCGGCCGGGATCCGATGATGAAGATGGCGATCGGTCGGGAGCCGATCTCCGGTGCCGACCTTGGTTCACAACCGACGCTCTCGCGTTTCGAGACGAGCAGTGGACCTCGCGCGGGGAGGCCGTTTCCCGGCTCTCCGGCGGTGCAGCTTCGATCCAACACCGAGCGCCAAGGTCCTCTGGCAAGCCCTCATCCCCTTCGATGGCATGGTCGACGGCTATCTGCTCGGGATTGGCATGACCAAGGGAACCTTGATTGGCCAGGCCCTTTTGTGGGGCACGGGCAGCCCTAGCCACCCTCCCCAGCCCAACTTGAAAGGTCCGCCGAGGCGAATGGCGGGCAGCGCCAGGCAAGTGCGATTCCTCAGGCCGGACGTTCCGCCACCGACAGCAGTCCATGGCGGCGCCAGCCGACCGTCAGCAGCCACGTGTGCGCGTCGGTGACCGGGCGAACCACCGCCTCGAGGCCGCGCACGACGATCGTCTCGCGATCCTGCGGCGGCGAAGCTCGCGGCGGGCTCGGCAGCATCGCCAGGCACCACCACGCGATGCCCGCTGCCGGCAGCAGCAACCCGCAAACGATCGTGCGTGGCCTCACGCCAGCAAGCTACCCGTTCTCGCTGCCGCGTGGTGGCAGAGGCTCAGCCCAGCTCGAACTGCCGCTTGGCGTCGACGACATCGCGGTTGACCGCGACGATCGCCTCCTCGAGGCGGGCACCGAGCTGCTCACCCTTGCCGACGGTCATGCGCACCTGCCGCATCATCTGGATCGCCATGCGCAGCGTGCGCACGACATCGCCAGCGTCGGTGTGGGCGAGCCGTTCGATGTCCTCGATGGTGCCGCCGCGGCTCCAGCAGTCCACCGCGGGGCCGATGCCCCAGTCCGGTTCCTTGATCGTCACCTTGGCGCCCTGCAGCAGTTCGATGGCGATGAAGCGCCGCACGGCGTCGCTCGCGGCCTTCATCAACGGGCCCGGTTCGCGGCGGTGCGCATGCGGCTCGGCGCGCCGACGTTCCTCGTGGATCAAGGCCGTGAACGTCGTCGCCAGCTGGTGCAGGTCCATCTGGTCGAGCGCGCCGCTGAACAGCAGCTCGGTCGCCTGGATCTCGTAGCCATTGATGCGCTGCGCGACCTTGCCGCGCGGCAGCAGGCCGTCGGGGCCGAGGTAGCCGGCGTCGCGCAGGATCTGCACTCGACTGGCAAGGGCAGCGCGGGCCGCCGCTCGCTTCTTGCTGCGCGTTGCCGCCGTGCCCTTCTGCGCCTGGAACGCGGCGAAGCTCTTGTCGTAGGCCTCGAGCAGGCCTTTGCTGCCGAGGCGGTCGTAGAGGTTGAGGATCGTCGAGTAGGACAGGTTGAAGCGCGACGTGATCGGCTCGACCTTGCCGCTGTGGTAGCGCGACAGCGGTGCATCGGTCAGGTCCTCGTCCTCGAGGATCGCGATGACGAGGCCGCTCTGGTCGAGGCCCTGCCGGCCCGCGCGCCCCGCCATCTGCAGGTAGTCGCGGCTCTTCATGTAGTCCATCTGCACGCCGTCGAACTTGCGCAGCAGATCGAAGATCGCCGTGCGCGCCGGCATGTTGATGCCCAGCGCGAACGTCTCGGTCGTGAACAGCAGCTTGAGCAGGCCCGAAGTGAACAGGCGCTCGACGACTTCCTTGTGGATCGGCAGCATGCCGGCGTGGTGGTAGCCGACGCCCACGAGCGCCCGCTCGAGGATGCCGCGCAAGCCCGGATCCGCGGCCTGGTCGAGTTCGAACCGCGCGCAGATCTCGTCGAACTGCGCCTGCATCACCGAGCGCTCGCGCTGGTCGAGCAGCCGCCGGTTCATGCTGCGTTCGGCCTTGATCTCGCATTCCTTGCGCGAGAAGCAGAAGTACAGGGCCGGCAGCAGTTGGCGGTGTTGGATCTCGTCGAGCAGCAGCGCATACGGGCGCGGCCCGACCGGGATGCGGCGGCCCTGCGAACGTTCGCGCTTGTCGCCCCAGCGGGAGCGGCCGCGCTCGCGTTGGCCCATGCGGCCGCCGTGCCGCTTGTCGCGCGCCAGGGCCCGTTCGTGGAACGTAATCGCGCGCGGTCGCTGCGCCAGCTGGAACACACCAGCATCGCGGTGGAACAGTCGGTGCGAGAGCGGCACGGGTCGCTTCGTGTGCTCGATGACGGCGAGTTCGTGCGGGCGCACGGTGCGAACCCAGTTGCCGAACTCCTCGAGGTTGGCGATCGTCGCCGACAGGCCGATGAAGCGCACGTGGGCCGGCGCGAAGATCAGGCTCTCCTCCCAGACGGTGCCGCGTTCGATGTCGTCGACGAAGTGTACTTCGTCGAAGATCGCGAAGTCGGTGTCGTGGAAGCGCTCGGGATCCTCGAACACCGCGTTGCGGAAGATCTCGGTCGTCATGATGACGATCGACGCGTCGGGGTCGAGCGTGAGGTCGCCCGTCATCAGGCCGACGCGCAGGCCCTCTTCCTTGAAGTCGCGAAACTTCTGGTTGCTCAGGGCCTTGATAGGGCTCGTGTAGATGACGCGCCGGCCGCTGCGCACGGCCAGGTCGATGGCATACTCGGCCACGAGGGTCTTGCCTGAGCCAGTCGGGGCCGCGAGCAGCACGTTCTTGCCGTCTTCGATGGCGCGCGCCGCTTCGACCTGAAACGTGTTGAGCGTATATCCCTTGAACTGCATCGACGGCGACTTTGGTGAGGGGATCGCCACTCGCCGCAGCATCGCACATGGCACGAGGCTTGGGAATGCTGCAGACGCCGCGACGCTGTGGAACGGCCGCCGAACAACCTGTGGAGACCTGTCCACACGAGGGCCTGCGCGGTCGCGTTGCGAGCTTCATCTGGCGCTGGCGTGGCGCAGCCAGAGAGCTATGCTCGCCTGCGCTTCGCCGCGCGGCGGGGCGTTTCGCAACCGGTCCCGTCGCGACCCCGTCAAGGTCGCGATCCTTCGTGCGGCGGTGGTCACCGCGGCACAGCTACACCTCGGAGACAGCCATGGAAAACAAGTCGGAAGTCAACGTCGGCAAGTACGTCAGCCGCCACCTCTCGCAGCTCAAGATCCTCTCGCGTCTGCTCGAGCACGAACTCGAAGCGGCGAAGGGTGCGCGCGAGGTCACGATCGATCGCCACCTCATCGAGAACACGCTCGACACGCTCGAGATCTTCACCGACGACTGCGAGTCGGTCAGCGGTTCGTCGCGCGAGCGCGGCAAGGTCGAGCAGAAGCCCGTCGTGGCTCGTCTCAACTGAGTCCTGCGGCCGCACTGCCGCCTCGGGCCTCTGCCAATTCGGGGCGGTTGTCGGTGGGCTGATTCCGGGCGGATTGCCGGACGCTCTCGCGCTGGCGGCCCTGCTCTTCGCTGCTGAAACCTTTCCTTCACCTCACGTTGCTCGACGCACCAGTTCCGAGCCAAGTCGTTGGTTCCACGGCGCCGCGGTGGGCCGTTCGCATCTTCGTGCTCGGCGCGTTTGCAGTGACGGTGTGGTTGTGTGGGCCGCGCGCTGTCGTCGTGTTGGCGGCGCGTCTCGACAAGGTGAGCCAGCAGAGCCCCACCGTGGCGCTGGATCACGTCGGCTTCTTG
>JBDSBS010000788.1:0-3105 GCA_039921435.1 Planctomycetota bacterium
CCTCGGTGTCGGCGCTGCCGCCGTTCCCGAACGTCTCGTAGAGGCGGCTGATGCCGTTGTGCGTCGCGGCCATGAACATCAGGTAGCCGGGCGACCAGGTGTCGAAGGAACCCCACGCGAACACGCCTGGCATGCCCATGCGGGTCATCTCGTTGACGTTGTTCCAGCCGATCAGATGCCACTCGTTGGTCAGGATCGGGTCCAGCCAGGCGTTGTAGGGGCCGTTGCCGATGGTGTTGTCGTAGAGCAGCGCGACCGACTCGTGCAGGTCGTGCAGCACCTGCGCCTTCCATCCGAGGTAGGTATCGAGCACATTGGTCGAGAGCTTGAGCGTCAGCCCCATCGCGTCGCGGTTGTTGTCGTGCTGCACGTAGTGGCCCCAATAGACGTTGCTCATCGGCGTCTCTTTGGGATGCTTCTTGCGCCACTCGTAGGCGTCGACGATCCGGTCGCGCCCGTCGACTTCGACCACCGGCGTGATCAGCGTGATCAGGTGCTCGCGGATGTTGCGGACGTAGAGGCTGTCGTCGACCGCGAGCCGATAGGCCAGCTCCATCAGCGCGCTCGGCGCACCCGCCTCGGTGGAATGGATGGTGCCGGTAATGTAGTAGACCGGCGCGGCGCGTTTGGCGATCTCATCGGCCAGCGCGTCGTCGAACTTGATGGTGCGCGGGTCGGCGAGCTTGGCGAGGTCCGCCTTGTTCGCGTCGAGCCTGGCCATCAGCGCTTCGGACGCGACCGCGACGGCGATCATCTCGCGCCCCTCTTCGGTCGTCCCGATCGTGAAGACCTTGACGCGCGGCGTCGACTTGGCGAGGAGCCGCATGTAGTCGTAGACCTCTTTGGAGTACGGCAGCTTGCCTTCCGCTCCCGCGACGTCGCCGAGGATGGCCTTGGGCGTGGGGACCGTCTTCGACGCCGGCAGGTAGTCGGTCAGCGGCGAGTTGAAGAAGGTCTCGGTCGTGTACTTCTTGATGCCCTTGGTGTATTCCTCGTCGATGGGCTGATTCGGCTCGCGGCCCGGCTTCGCGTTCGCCAGGTCCGCTTCGGTCGGGGCCTTGCCGTTTTTCGCTGTGCTCTTTTGCGCAGCGACGGGAGCGACGAGCGACACCACGACGAGGAGGGGGAGCACGCGTCTCACTGAGGTCATTGGCGAAATTGTAAGGGCAATCGCGATCGACTACCGCTCTTCGACTCCGTAGACCGCCGAGTGGCGGTGCTGCGCGTAATGCTGCCGGAGCAGATCCTTGCCGTAATCGTTGCCGTTGGGTGTCCGCACCACGACGTGAATGTGCTCGTGGTTCGGGACGTTGGGGTTCGCGGCGAGCTGACGGAGATTGGCCGGCGTCTGGTGATCGAACTCGATCAGAATGACGGGGCTCTGGATCCGGTAGTAGAAGACACTCGACGGCTCGGTACGGCCGATCCACGCAAACGTGGTCTTCGACAGGTGCTGCTGCACCTCGCTCATCCTGACCCTGGCCTGACCCTCCGCCATGTTCCCGACGTAGAGCGCGATGAGGTCGACGAGCTGCTTCCGCTGCGCGTCGGAGAGATCCGGCGCCATGATCCCGGCCTGCGGGACAACGGCGTTGTCTTTCCAGGCTTCCGTCAGGTTGTTGTTGCGCGTCTTGTCGTTCGAGAGGATCGCCTTCCCACGCTGCGCCTCGTCCAGCGTGTTGACGAAGGCGAGGCCGCGGTTCTGTTCGTCCTGGAGGACGGACGTGCCCTGGTACTTGCCCGACGGCGCGATGACCGGCTCCGAGCCGGCGAAGAACGGCGTCGTCACCACCTGGTCGCCGAGGACGAAGTAGTTGACGATGGCATGATGGCCGTCGAATTGCCACCCCCAGGGCTCGGTCGCCGACGGCTTCCCCATCACCGTCAGGTGATAGCGCCACTCCCCGTACTGTTCGAGGTCGTTGTTCAGCTCGCCGAGGGTCTCGTTGAGCTTCATGATGTCGCGGGTCTGTTTCAAGCCGCGCGCGCTGAGCGCGGTCCGCAGCAGGGCGAATCCCGCCTCGCGTTGCGGCGCCGACAGCTCCTGGAAGCTGACGCCCTGGCGGACGTAGAAGTGCTGATTCATCCACTTCCGCCACTCGTCGTCGTCCACGCCGAAGGCCGTCCTGGCGCGCTGCTCGGTGGTGAGCGCCGCAAGGAACGCATCGGCTGCCTTCCTCACGGGCTCGGTCGAAACGCCCGTCGACTTGATGCCGAACAGGCCGGGCGCGATCTGGCCGTCGGTCGTCACTCCCTTGAAGGGCTCGGCGAGCCCCTGCTTTTCGGCGGTAATCGACCGCTGCCGCATCCCATCCTGAGCGGACTGCGTTCCGGCCGGCGACTCGCCCAGCCAGGCGATGCCGGCGATGACGGTCAGCCCGGTGGCGGCACGAATTGTCCAGCGTTCGAGGGTCGTCATGGGACGGATGATACACTGCCGGCGCGGCGGAAATCGCCGAGGAGACGCACATGATTTACACACGGCGAGAGCTTGGAAAACTGATGTTGACGGCGATTCCGGCCGCGGGCCTGCTGCCGCGGGAAGCCTTTGCCGGCTGGCAGGCGAAACCGAACTCGAAGTGGGCCGGCGTCCAGGTTGGGCTGAACGTGCCCTACAACTACGGCAGCCGCACGATGAGCGCCGACGAGACGCTCGCGAAGACCGTGCAGCTCGGCGCGAGCGCCGTCGAGATGCGCTCGCAGCCGATCGAGCTCGCGATGGGGGCGCCGGCCGCAGCAGTCGCGGGCGGGCGCGGCGATGCGGCCAAGGCCGCCGCCACGCAGCTGCGCGAGTGGCGGCTGAAGACGGATGCCAAGAAAGCCGCCGAGGTGCGGAACAAGTACGAGGACGCCGGCGTCCGCATCGAGGTCGTGAAGTACGACGGCATCTACGACTTCAGCGACGCGGAAACCGATTACGCGTTCGCCCTTGCGAAAGCGGCGGGCGCCAAGGCGATCTCTTGCGAGCTGGACCTGACCGGACAGGGCAGCAAACGCCTCGGCCCGTTCGCCGACAAGCACAAGCTGATGGTCGGCTACCACGGCCACGCGAAGACCACGCCGGAGATGTACGCGGGCGCCGTGGCCGACGCTAAATACAACGGC
>JBDSBS010000789.1:0-6650 GCA_039921435.1 Planctomycetota bacterium
CCTGCAGGCGCTCTACCAAACGCTGGGCCACCGCGCGGCCCGCCTCGGCCCCGGCTGGCGCGCCGCCATCCTCGCCCACGACGTGCGCCTGGCGCGCCGCACCGGCATGCCCTTGCGCGCGGCGTTCACGACCAAGCACGGCGGACTGTGGTCACGGCACTCGTCGGAGCCGCCGTGCCAGAGCAGGTTTCCCGATGACGATCATCAAACTGACCGACGCGCAGATCGCAGACCAAGCGGCAGCCCTACCCGACTGGCAGATCGCGGACGACGCCGCGGCCGCATCACGCTGACGGCAGTGATCAGTTGTGGTGCTCGCAGCCGTCGCCGGCGCGACGTAGCCTTTTCGACTCACCCTACCTCGAGTCAGTAAGCTCCATGCGTCACCTCCTCACAGCGACCATCGCCGCCGTCAGCTCCCTCACCGCCCAGGACTTCATCCACTACAAGTTCGATGCGAACTGCACGACGGAAGTCATCAACTACGCCACCGGTCCACAAGCCTTCCCCGGCAACGGCGCGCTGCAGACGAACAGCGCGATCAGCCCATTCGACACAGGCGTCTTCGGCGGCTGCCTTGCCGGCGGTGCGAACATTGCACCCACCTATGCCAACCGCGTCGTCAGTGGCTGGAACCCGGCGACCCAGAACATCACGGGCAGCGTGACGATCGCGTGGTTCATGCGACAGCGGGCTGGATCGAGCCTCGGCACGACCTTGAACTACCTCATGGGCGCTGCGACCGGCGGCTTCCGACTGTTCACGAACGGCGTCGCCGGCACCGCGCTGGTGCAGCGCGAGATCCTCGTCAGCGGTGGCAACAGCGGCGTGCGTGACTTCCAGCTGCCCGCAACCACCACCAATGTGCAAGCGTTGGCCGCGACGGGCTGGATTCACGTCGCGATCGTCGTCAACAGCACGGCCCAGACGGCCGACTGGTTCATCAACGGCGCCTCGGTGCTGCAGTTGACCAACGTTCCCGGTGCCCTGATCGCGCTGACCGGCTCGTTCATGATCGGTGGGTACACGGCTGCCATCGGCGCGGGCTCGGTCTTCGACATCGACGAGTTTCTGATCAGCCTGAACGCCTACACACCAGCCGAAATCCTCGCGCTCTCGCTGGCGCCGCGTGCCGGCGACGGCGACTACACGTCCAACATTCCGTCGCAGTGTGGCGCTGGCAACATCGTGCTCGGCAGCACGGGCGGTCGGCCGTTCCTGGGCAACACCAACTATGCGCTGACCGTGGCGGCCGCGACGCCGAGCCTGTTCTTGGTGCTGGCCGGCTTCAACCGCTGCCTCTACTCGGGATCGATCCCGCTGCCGCTCAACGGCACCCCGCTGCTGCCCTTGCTGAACGGTTGCTGGCTCCTCGCCGACGCTCCCGTACTGGCGAACGGCGCCGTGACCGCAGGCCCCGTGAACTTGCCGCTGGCAATCCCGCCGAGCACGTCGAACCTCGGAACCGGCATCTTCACGCAAGCTCTTGGCATCGACCTCGGCACGTTCGCGACCTCGATGTCGAGCGGCTTCGCCACGGGCATCGGCCAATAGTCGGGCTGCGCCCGCCGCCCGCACCCGGCGTCTCGCGCACCTGGTAGTCTTGAGAGGGTAGTCTTGGGAAGAAGGACAATGCAAGCGCGGAGACCGCGCATCGCAAGCACACTCATCACGAAGCCGTCACCTGCCATGCGCCCGCTACTCGCTACAGCCATCGCCACACTCGCCCAAGCCATCGCCGGCCAGGACTTCATCCACTACAGGTTCGACTCGAACTGTTCGCTCGAAGTCATCAACTACGCGACGGGCTCGCAAGCACTCGCGAGCAACGGTGCGCTGCAATCCAACAGCAGCGTCAGCCCCTACACCGCTGGCCGCTTCGGCGGTGGGCTCGCCGGCGGCTCGCCGGTCACGACGGCATTCTACAACCGCGTCGTCAGCGGCTGGGATCCCTCGACCCAACCAGTTTCGGGCGACGTCACGATTGCATGGTTCATGCGGCTGCGTCCTGGCGCGACGTTCGGCAGCAGCGTCAGCTACCTGATGGGCGCACCGAGTGGCGGCTTCCGTCTCTTCACGGGTGGTGCAGCCGGCGCGGGACTGATCCAACGCGAGACCCTCGTCAGCGGCGGCAACAGCAGCGTGCGAGACTTCGTGCTGCCCGCAACCGCCACGAACGTGCAGGCCCTCGCGGCCGCGAACTGGCTGCACGTGGCGATCGTCGTCGACAGCACCACCACAACTGCGACCTGGTTCGTCAACGGCAACCCCGCGTTCCAACTGAACAACGTGCCCGGCGCGCTGATCGTGCAACCCGGCTCGTTCACGATCGGCGCTTGGTCGCTGGCGCCGACCGGGCCGGGATCCCCGTACGACCTCGACGAGTTCTTGCTCAGTCGACGCGCATTCTCAGCCGCGGAGATCTTGCTCCTGTCGCTGGCCCCACGCGCAGGGCACGGCGGCTTCACGTCGGGCATTCCATCGCAGTGTGGCGCGGGCAACCTCGCGCTCGGCAGCACGGGTGGTGCGCCCAACCTGGGTAATGCCGGCTACGCGCTGTCCGTCACCGCGGTGCGACCGAGCCTACTCCTGGTCCTGGCCGGCTTCGATCGCTGCAGCTTCGGCGGCTCGATCCCATTGCCGCTCGACGGCACGCCTCTACTGCCGCTGCTGAACGGGTGTTGGATTCTGACCGACACCCTCGCAATCGTCGGCGTCATCACCAACGGCGGCCCGACATCGCTGCCGTTCCCGATTCCGGGCAGCCCGACGAATCTCGGCCTGACGGTCTACTTCCAGAGTCTCGCGCTCGACCTCGCGAGCGGCGCGAGCTCGATGTCGAACGGGTTCGCTGTCGGCATCGGACTGTAGGCAGCGATCGCCTAGAAGTGCTGGCCTTGGTGCGCATGAGGCCGGCGGGACCTCGAGCGGCGGGAACGGCAGGCGACGAGTGGAGCGACCCCGGGTTGAGCCGCTTCTCGCATCCAGCGGATGGCGGTGCGCGGCGGCACGCGACCATCGGGCGCAGCCTGCATCTGAGCCTTGAGCGACCCGCCCTCGGCGAACTCCATGACGAGGAACATGGTGCCGTCACCGCCGTCACCGCCGTCGATGACCTTGCAGATGTTGGGGTGATTCAACAGAGTCAGCGTGCGCACATCTTCGCGAAAGCGCACCACACTGGCGTGATCCGACTGGGCGCCCGACTTGAGAACTTTGACGGCGACGCGACGCTTCTGATCCAGGATCCGGTAGTGCCCCTCATAGACAACCCCGAAGCCACCAGACGCGAGCTTCCGGCCCAAATGAAAGCGGCAACCTATTACAGTCTCGCCACGCGGCAGGCTGAACTGCGTCTTGGTCTCATCCGGGTCTGATGGGTCTCTTGATGCACGTTCCATTCGGTTGCTGCGACGAGGATATCGCCGTTGCTGTCTGCGGCACCATATAGGCAGCACCCCGCGCGCGCGAGGTCCACGCCATCCCGACTCCATGCCAATCCCGATTGAGCAGCGCCGATCCACGATCGATCGATGGAACGCTTGCAAAACACCCCAGCTTTGCTCGGCATGGTCCCGTGTTCCCGCGCGCGTCGGGGCCTCGTCAGAAGTACCATCCGGAGCACTTGGCAAGCCACGATCTGTCCAACCTCCGGCTCCTGGCCAACGACCGAACGCATCGCTGCCCGCTGCCCCTCCACACGACCGCCATGGATCTCCGCCGCCCATCTCGCCATCTGCTCGCCGCCCTCACCGCGCTGCTGGCATCCTCCGCACCCGCCCAGAGCCCAACCGATCCCGCCGTCGAACAGAAGAGCCACGACCGCATGGTGCGCACGCTGGCCGAGATCGCCGAGCGCATGAAGAGTGCGCACAAGTACCACGGCGATGGCACCGCCAAACAGCTGTGGGCCCAGCTGGCCGAACAAGGGGACAAGGCGACGTGGAAGCTCCGCCTCGACGCCGCCCTCGCGCATCTGCGGCTCGGCAACACGCGCGAGGGAGTTCGCCTTCTCACCGAAGCACGCGACGGCCTGCGCACCGGATCGATCCAAGGCGACACCGACGCCAAGAACGGCGTCAGCTTCTACCTCGGAATGGCCTGGCTGCGGCAAGCCGAGACCGACAACTGCTGCGCGCGCTCCGCCCCCGAGAGCTGCATCCTGCCGCTGCACGGTGGCGCCCTGCACACGCAGAAGGAAGGTTCGACCAACGCGATCCCGTGCTTCGAAGAGGTCATGGCCAACTCGGCGCCCGACGACTACTGGCACCTCAGTGCTCGCTGGCTGTTGAACATCGCTCACATGACGCTCGGCACGTACCCCGATGGCGTACCCGAAGACAGGCGCATCCCGATCGAGGCGCTGAAGTCGGAGATCCCGTTCCCGCACTTCCCCAACGTCGCCGCGAAGCTCGGGCTCGACATCTTCGACATGCTCGGCGGTGCGGTCATCGACGACTTCGACGGGGACGGCGACCTCGATGTGATGCTGTCGCTGTGGAGTGCCAACGGGCAGCTGCGCTACTTCCGCAACGACGGCGACGGCACGTTCACCGAACGCACGAAGGAAGCGGGTCTGCTCGGCATCACGAGCGGCATCAACCTGTTCCAGGCGGACTACGACAACGACGGCGACCTCGACGTGATCCTGCTGCGCGGCGCCTGGCTGCACGAAAACGGCCGCCACCCCAACTCGCTGCTCAAGAACAAGGGCGACGGCACCTTCGTCGACGCGACGTTCGCGGCCGGCCTCGGCGAGGTGGCCTACCCGTCGTCGCAGGCCGACTGGGCCGACATCGACAACGACGGCGACCTCGACCTCTACATCGGCAACGAGACCACGCCCGAACTGCGCGCGCCTTGTCAACTGTTCCGCAACGACGGCGACGGCACGTTCTACGACATCGGCGAACGCGCCGGCGTAGCCAACATCGGCTACACGAAGGGTGTGTCGTTCGGCGACTACGACAACGACGGGCTGCCCGATCTGTACGTCAGCAACCTCGCCGAGGAGAACCACCTCTACCACAACCTCGGCAACCGCCACTTCGAGGACGTGGCGCCGAAGCTCGGCATGACGAAGCCGGTCTCGAGCTTCGGGACCTGGTTCTGGGACTTCGACAACGACGGCAACCTCGACCTGTTCTGTGCCGCCTACAGCACGGGCGTCGGCCACATCGCTGGCTACCACCTCGGCATCGAGGTCAAGAACGTCGGCCCGCACGACCTGCTGCGCCTCTGGCACGGCGACGGCAAGGGCGGTTTCACCGACATCGCAGCGCAGATGGGCCTCACGTATCCAGCACTGCCGATGGGCGCCAACTTCGGCGATCTCGACAACGACGGCTGGCTCGACTTCTACCTCGGCACCGGCGATCCCTACTACTACAACCTGATGCCGAACCTCATGTACAAGAACATGGGCGGCAAACGCTTCGTCGACGTCAGCATGGCCGGCGGCTTCGCGCACCTGCAGAAGGGGCACAGCATCTCGTTCGCCGATCTTGACAGCGACGGCGACCTCGACGTCTATGCAGTGATGGGCGGTGCGTATCCCGGCGATCCCGCCCACAACGCGCTCTATCAGAATCCTGGCTTCGGCAATCACTGGTTGTGTGTGCGGCTGGTCGGCACGGAGAGCAACCGCTGCGGCATCGGCGCGCGCATTCGGGCGATCTTCGACGAAGAGGGCAGCGAGCGTTCGGTCTATCGCACCGTCAACAGCGGCGGCAGCTTTGGCGCGAATCCGCTGCGGCAGACGCTGGGTCTGGGCAAGGCAGCGAAGGTGAAGACGCTCGAGATCTTCTGGCCGCGCACCGGCAAAACGCAGACGCTGAAGGATCTGGCCGTGGACCGCATGATTTGCATCGTCGAAGGCAAGGACGGCTGCACAACGGTCCAGCTCACGCGCACGGTGCTCGGCGGCAAGTAGCGTCGGGGTGAATCCGGTACCTTCGTCGTCTGAAGGACGACTCCGAATGCTCTCCTCGCTGTTGCGCGACGACGAGTTGCGGGAACCATGTCAGGCTCGTAGGACTTGCCGGTACGGGGAACCCGCAGCGGTGCCGACAGTCAGCGTCGCCTCTCCTCGCTTCTCCTCGCTCGGGGCCAAGAGCTTCAACATCGAGGCGCAGGCGTCCAAAGCCACGTCGTCACTGGCTGACGACGGGTCAGGTGAGCAAGCCAGTCCTGCGTGGCCAGTGGGTAAATGGGAATCGAGCTGCGGCAGAAATGCAATCTCGGCGAGGATTCTCGCGGGCGAACACTCCTGCCACGAGAAGCGTCCAGCCGGGGACGAGCTGGTAGCGTGTGAAGTCAGAACGTCGACGGCCCGAACTTCGAAGACTCGACCGGCACGAGGGGCCGGGAGCGGGCTACCGCGGAGCGGTTTCGTTCACCGTCTTTGGCCATCAGCCGCGGGCCGCTTGGGGCCCGTCGGCTGCATGGCCTGGATACTGATAAGGCCCCCGACGCACCCGCTCGCCGTGAGCGGGTTCAGCTGTAACCGAACCCAGGAGGCCACATGCGATTCTACCCCAAGAAGCACAAGCACTACTGCGGCATCGACCTTCACGCGCGCACGATGTTCGAGTCCGCCGGCAAGCGCAGCGGCACCAGCGGCAGCAAGATCGGGAACGCGCATCTCAAGT
>JBDSBS010000790.1:0-3430 GCA_039921435.1 Planctomycetota bacterium
ACATCGGCAAGGGCTGGCGTGTCGGCGGGCTGGCGAGCCTCTTCTACGAGCGCGACAGCAGCTTCTACGACAAGGGCCGCGACGACTCGCTGTGGGCCGTGCAACTGGGCGAACCGCTGACGCCCCAATTCAGTCAGGGCAGTCCGGCCCAGGGCGAGTTCTACACTTCGCTGCTCGACATCACGCGCAGCAAGCAGTCGGTGCAGTGGGGAGGGCTCGGCACGCTCGGCATCGAAAACGACAACCATGCGATCATTCTGGCGTACCTGTTCACGGACGCCGCCGAAGACGTGGTGACGTTGGCCGAAGACACACGCGGCAAGCAGTACTTCTTTCCTGGCCACGACCCTGACGTGCCGACGTCGCCTGGCAGCGAGCAGTTCCTCGGCGCACCCTACCTGCGGCTGCAGACGCTGGAGTACACCGAACGTTCGACCGAGACGCTGCAGTTGAACGGGCGACACAAGCTGCCGATTGGCGGCAAGGGATCGCGTGCCGTCGAGGTCGACTGGACGCTGGCTCGCAGCAACGCGAATCGGGACCAGCCCGACAAGCGTCAGTTTGCATCGGCGTGGAGTCCGACCGGCAGCTACCTGCAGTACAAGCCCGCGGCGCAGTTCACGCTGGGCAACCTGCAGCGCATCTACAAGAAGATCGAAGAGGACAGCGAGGAAGTCGCGATCAACCTCAAGGTGCCGTTCGACGTGTGGGGCGGCCAACACGCATACTTCAAGACGGGCACGTTCCGCGATCACGTCGATCGCCGCTTCAATCAGGACACCTACAGCAACTTCTCCGACCCGTCGTTCTACCTCGGTCGCTTCGACGAGCTCGACTGGAGTCAGCACTGGCTGTTCGAAGACCACCCGATCACCGCGAGCGACGCCGACATCGACTACAAGGGCCGGCAGGTTCTCGACGCGCAGTACGTGATGCTGGACCTGCCCCTGGTGCCGGGTCTGCGAGCCGTCGGCGGCGTGCGGTTCGAGTCGACGAAGATCGGCATCGTCAACGATGCCGAGAGTGATGCCGTCTGGGTTCCGCCTGGTCAGTTCGGCACGGCCGTCCTGCTGCCCGGCGACGCCGACGTCGACTTCCGCCAGCGCGACCGGCTGCCGTCGATCGCGCTGATCTGGGAGTCGCTCGCCGGTGTGACTTTGCGCGGGGCATACAACGAGACCGTAGCGCGACAGACCTTCAAAGAACTGACGCCGATCGCGCAGCAGGAGTACCTCGGCGGGCCCGTGTTCGTCGGCAACCCGGACCTCGAGATGAGTGCGATCCGAAACATCGATTTTCGCTGCGACTACGCGCCGCACCAGGGCGGCTTGCTGTCGGTGTCGTGGTTCAAGAAGGACATCGAGAAGCCGATCGAGTACGTCGAGAAGCTGGGCGGCTTTCCGTTCACGACCGCCGTCAACTATCCGCGCGGCAAGCTCAGCGGCTTCGAAGTTGAAATGCGACACGAGCTCGGGCATTTCTGGGAGCCGTTGACGGGGTTGTCGGCGGGCGCCAACGCGACGTGGATCACTGCCACTGTGCGACTGCCGGACGACGAAATCGTGCTGTTCGAGCAGGTGCACGGCGTGCGGCCGCAGCCGACGCGCGACATGACGAACGCGCCTGACTACCTCTACAACCTCTACCTGACCTACAACCTGAAGGCGACGGGGACTGGGATCGCGGCATTCTATACGGTGCAGGGCGATACGCTCGTGTCCGGCCCCGGGCCGAGCAACGACTTCTTCGTGCCGTCGACGTACGCGACGACCTTCGACTCGCTGAACGTCACGCTGACGCAGCGCCTCGGTGAGTACGTCACGCTCACCCTGGGCGCAATGAACCTCACCAACGCCGAGCGGCGCGAGGTCTACCGGTCCGAGTTCATCGGCGACGACGTCACCCGCCGGACCTACACCGACGGCGTCGAGTACTCACTCAGCATCGGCGGCGAGATCAAGTTCTGACGCGTCGAGTTCCATGTCGATCCACCTACTGCTACCTCCCGAACCGCAAATGGCCAGTCCAACCAACGCCAATCAAGCAATGGCCAATCAAGAAAGAGCCAATCAAGCAATGGCCAATCAACCGATGGCCCATCGATCCATTGACCGAGCAAACTTCCTCATGCCACCCGTGCCCTCGAGCAGCGGCGCAGTGCCGGTATGGGCACGATTCGCCATGGGTTTCCCGACCTGGGCGCCGTGGTTCGGGCTCGTGCTCGTGCTCGCGGCCTCGGCAGTGCCTGCCCAGGTGGGCGTTCAAGACGGGATCAGCACGGTTCGTTCGGTGCTGGAGAAGTGGGTCGAAACGCGGGGCGTCCTGTCGAAGGAGGCGCAGGCCTGGGCGCTCGGCAAGGAGACGTTGGCGACTCGGATCGAAGTGGTGGAGCGCGAGATCCAGTCGCTGCGCACGCGCAAGGGCGAGGCCGAGGCGAGCGTCGCCGAAGCCGACAAGAAGCGCGCGGAGCTACTGACCGAGAACGAGCAACGGCAGGGCAGCGCGGTTGGGTTGCAGCAGCGCATCGGCGAGCTCGAGCAGCGCGCGCGCACAGCGCTGCCGCGTTTGCCCGAGCCGTTGCGCGAGCGCATCAAGCCACTGAGCCAGCGGTTGCCGCAGGAGTCCACCGAGACCAAGCTCTCGCTCGGCGAGCGCTACCAGAACGTGGTCGGCATGCTCAACGAGATCCAGAAGTGGAACCGCGAGATCACCGTGACGAGCGAGGTGCGCGCCTTGGCAGACGGATCGAGCGTCGAGGTGGCGGTGCTCTACGTGGGGCTTGGTCAAGGCTACTACGCGAGCGCCAACGGCAAGGTGGCCGGCACCGGTAGCGCAACGCGTGAGGGGTGGGTGTGGAAGCCCGCCAACGAACTGGCTCCCGCCATCAGCCAGACGATTGCGATCTTCAAGAACGAACAGGTCGCCGCGTTCGTGCGGTTGCCGGTGCAAGTCCTGTGAGCCACGAGGAACCCAAGATGCACAGCTCCCGATTCCTGTTGTCGCTGCTCTTCGCCGGTGTGTTCGCGGCCCGGACCCTCGATGCCCAGGCGGGCAACCCTGGCTCGCAGGGCACACGGTCACCCGCTGACAACCAGGCGACGCCCCCGACGTTCGCCACCGCGGCGGCAGATCTGCAGACAAAACTGACCGAGAGCTTGGCCGAGCTGACGGCCCTGCGCGAGCGCATCGCCGCCGAGAAGGTGCCGCTCAGCCGTCAGCTGCACGAGAGCGAGAAGGAGCTTCAGGCCGCGCGGGTGGAGAGCCAAGAGGTCGCCCGGTTGCTCGACAGCCACACGCTCGACCTCGGCAACCTGCGCACCGAGATCCAAGGCCGGCGCGATCAGTCGACCTACCTGAGCAACCTGCTGGCCGAGTACGCGCGCAACTTCGAGGTGCGGCTGCACATCACCGAGCTGCAGCGCTACCAGGC
>JBDSBS010000791.1:0-4458 GCA_039921435.1 Planctomycetota bacterium
TGCGCAGGGCTAGGAGTCGATCGCTGAGAGCCGTGGCGGCGGCTTCGCCGAGCCATGTGAGTTCACGCTCCGCCTCGCTCAACTCGGCTTGCGCGGCTTGGCCCCGTGGATAGAGGTTCAGAACGCGTTCGACCAGAGCCTTCGCCCGCCCGAGCCGTTCCTGTGCCTGCTTGCCGGCTTCGCCCTGTCCCTTCAACACCGCCGTCGCCTGCGCCGCGCCATCGCCGCCGGCCGCGGTCGCGCGTTCGAGGAACGGCGTCGCGTCGTGCTTGCGGTCCAGCCGCCACAACATCGAACCCAGCCGCAGCGCGGCTTCGGCCTGCACAGGGCCCGTCGTCACCGCGTCGAGCAACCCGCGGTAGGCAAGCTCAGCCGCCTTCAGGTCGCCCTCCTGCTCTTCGAGCACCTTGGCGCGCAAAAGCGAGCTCGCGGGATCCGTCGCTTGCGCAGAGACCATCTCGGGAACCAGCGCGACCAGTAAGGTCGCCGCCAGCGTCGTTCGTAGGCGTGTGTTCATGACTGCATCGGACCGGGTGTGAGAACCCATCCTGTCGCAGGTGGATGGAATCGGTGTCGCGGAGTCGTCAAGGTCTGGAACTTCGTCGAGGGGTTGCACCGTGGGGTCACGGTGGGGTCACCGCGGTCCGGCTCGCCAGATCCTCGCCGCCCGACTACTCTGCCGACAATGGCAGATCACGAGCCCGGCGATATCGACGCCAAGGACGACCAGGACTTCCGCGAGCAATGTCAAAGGCAGATGGCTCGCCCGCTCGAAGCTCGCATGAAGTACGGGTTCTGTCGGGTCTACCGCCCCGTGCTCGACGATGCGGACGTGCGCGTGTTCACGACGATGCGCGAGTATCGCGAGTGGTGCGCCAAGAACCTGCCCGCGTATCTCGGCTACCAGCTTGCCGAGGCCGAATGAACGACCGCCCACCGTTCAACCCGCTGCAAGCCCAGCAGGTCGCTGAGGCCTTCAACGCGGGAGGCGTCGATTACATGTTCTTGGGCAAGAGCGCCGCGATCCTGCTCGGCTATCCGGGCACGACGCAGGACGTCGATGTCTTTCCGGCGCGGTCGGAGGAGAATGGCCGCCGCATGGTGGAGGCCTTGCTGAGCCTCGGATTCGGTCTCGACGAAAGCACGCAGAACGACATCCTCAGGGGGCGAGACTTCGTGCAGCTCAAGAACGGGCCGTTCGACCTGGACCTCGTCTTCGCGCCGGACGGCATCGACAGTTATGCCGAAGCCAAGGCGCGCTGCGTGCGTGAGGGCATCTTCCCGGTCGCCAATCTGCGGGACATCATCGCCAGTAAGAGAGCAACGGGTCGCATGAAGGACCGGCTGGATCTGCACCTGCTCGAGTTGTTTCGCCAGGAGTACGAGAAACGCCATTCTTGAGCCAGCGGCAAGCGAGCGTCGAGATCAGCTGTTCCCGTCGGCGACGGCGAGTCGATAGCCGACGCCGTGCACCGTCAGCAGGTGCACGGGGGCCTTCGGGTCCTCCTCGAGCTTCTGCCGCAGGTGCAGCAGGTGCGTGTCGACGGTGCGGTCGCCGATGCTGGCTCCGCCCCAGACCTCGCGCAGGAAGCGCGCGCGGTCGACGACGCGGCCACGTTCTTGCCACAACAACGCCAGCATCGCGGTCTCCGTCGGCGATAGCCGCTGAACGGTGCGCCCGCGCCGCACCTCGTACGCATCGAGATCGATGTCGAGTTGGCCGAGCTGGAACCTGCCAGCCGCTTGCACCGGTGCGCGATCGACGCGGCGCAGCAGCACCCGCACGCGGGCGCGCAGCTCACGCAGCGAGAACGGCTTGGTCACGTAGTCGTCGGCGCCGAGTTCGAGGCCGAGCACCTTGTCGCCTTCGCTGCTGCGCGCGGTCAGCAGCAACACCGGCGTCTGCTGGTCGCGCTGGCGCACCGTCTGCAGGATCTCGAGTCCACTCGGTCCCGGCAGCAGCACGTCGAGCAGCAGCAGGTCGAACGTGCGCGTGCGCAGCAGCGAGAGCGCTTCGTCGCCGTCGGCAGCCGTGGTAACGGTGTGGCCGTCGGTTTGCAGCGCATCCTGCAGCACCGTGCGGATGGCGCGGTCGTCTTCGACGAGCAACAGGTGAGACGTCATGCCATGGCCTCGGCTGCGAGTGGAAGACGAAAGACGAACTGGGCGCCCGGACCTTCCGCCGGCGGCACACAAAGCAACTCGCCGCCGTGCCGCTGCACGATCGTGCGCGCCAGGTAGAGGCCGAGGCCGACACCGGGGATCGAACCGTAGCGGTGCGGCTGGCCGCGCGCGAAGCGGGCGAAGATCGCTTCGCGTTCGGCGGCTGGCACGCCGGGGCCGAAGTCGCGCACGGTGATCGTGAAGATGCCGGTGCTCGTGTTGCCGATCGCAGGGTCGCTGCGCGACGTCGCAACGACGAGGCGTTGGCCGCGCGCGGCGTACTTGCGCGCATTCTCGAGCACATTGAGTACGGCCTGCATGAGCGCTCCGCGGTCGATGGTCGCCACCGCGGCGCTGCTGCCCTCGTGCAGTTCGAGCGCCATGCCGTCGCGCTGGGCCAGCGGTTGGAACAGCGCCACCGCATCGCGCGCGACTTCGGCCAGGTCGCCATGCCGCAGGTCATAGGCGCGTTCGCCGCGCTCCATCTGGCCGAGGTCGAGCACGTTCTCGATCAGCATCGACAGCCGCGCCGACTCGCCGGCCAGCAGTGCGAAGTACTCACGCTGCTTTGGCGGCGGCACGTCGTCAAAGGTGAGAACATCGGCGACGAGGCGGATCGACGCGACCGGGGTCTTGAGTTCGTGCGTGACGCCGGTCAAGAACTCGGCCCGCGCGCGCATCGCCAGCGCCTCGCGGCGTTGGCCGCGCATGGTGAAGAACACGCTGGCCGCAAACACGAGCACGAGGGCCAGGGCCGCGGCGGTCACAGCACCTGGTTGCGCGAACCACGGTGGGTCGGGCACTCTGGCCGCGGTGACCCAGGCGAGCTGCGGCACCACTGGTTCGGCGTCGCCCTGGGGATGGGCGAACACGACGTTGCCGCGCTCGGGCACGGGCGGCAGGTCTGGCGAGGGGCTCGGGCGGCTCGTACCGAGGCCGCGCAAGGTGTCGAGCAGGGGCTTGGGTGCGAGCGCGCCCTGTCCGTCGTTAGGGTTCGTGCTGTCGGGAAACCACAGCAGCAGTTCGTCGCCGCAGGCAATGGTGGTCGCGTACGCCGTGGGTTGCAGGTTGGCAGCGACCGTCGTGAGCAGGTCGCGGCGCGCGGCGACCTGTTCGCACTGCGCACGAAGGGCTACGACGTCGGCTCCACGTTCGGCGAGGCGATCGAGCGTCGGCGTCGCGAGTTTGGCAGGCAGTGCTGGCAACAAGCGAGCGACCCACGTCGGCATGTTTCGGCCCGCTGCCGCGGCGAGCAGCGCCGCCGACGCAACGACGTGCGCGACGGTCGGGTCGGCGTTCGCCGCCGGGAGCAGTTCCGTGAGGCTGTGGTCGAGGCGCTCGGCGAACCGAGCCTCGCGTTCTACCGCACCACCACGCTGGGCCTGCCAGGCGGCTGCGGTGACGATCGGCAGCAAGGCCGTTCCGGTTGGCCCCATGGGTCCGAGCAGTTCGTCGAAGTGGGCTGCAGCGCCGCCCCCGTGCACGAACTCCGCGACCTGGGCTTGGCGCAGCCGTTCGGCGACCACGGCATCGATACTCGTGGCCGCGCGCGTGTGCAACCAACCTACTTCTGGGTCGATCTGCACTTGGCCACCGTGCACGGCGAAGTGCCGGCTTTCGGCCACGAGCGTGAGCACGGCCGGCGTGCGCAAGGCCGCGCGCAGGGCCAATGCCAGGTCTCGCGCTGCCGTGCGCGCGTCGAGCTCGGCGCGGTTGCGATCGTGACGCGAGGTCTGCACGAGGCTCCAACCCACCATGGCGACGAGGCCGGCCCCGGAGGCCAGAGCCAGCAGGGCGAGCACGGTCCGGGCGAAGTGGGGCGGGGAAGCGATGCAGCGAGCCTAGCCGAGGCCGCGCGGGAGTTGTCAAGCAGTCGTCGCGGCGAACAGGTTGGTGGCGGGCGGGCTCAGTTTGCCGTCGCGGCCTCGCTGCACGCGTCGAGCACCTCGGCGTGCTGCGCTTCGGTCAGCGACTGCGCCTGCAGCGAGTCGGAGTCCAAGAGGTCGCCGCGATAACCGCCGTCGGTGCCGTCGGCTGCCATGTGAGCGAACGTGTTGGCGGCCTTGACGAGCAAGCCGCGCGCCCAGTCGTCCGGGTTGGTCGCCGGACTGTGATGGTAGATGACGGCTGACTGTACGTTTGGCGCGAGCTTCCAGCGGTTGGCCAGGAGGCCCCCGCGTGGTTGAAGCCGAAGACAACACCTTCCGATTTGGCGAGCGGCACCCTGCTTCGAGTCGAGTGCCGCAGCGCCTCGCCGAAGCGGTCCTCTTGCGACTCGGTCAGGATCAGTTTGCC
>JBDSBS010000792.1:0-5513 GCA_039921435.1 Planctomycetota bacterium
GCGACCGCCGTCTGGCCGATGTTGCCGGTCAGGCCTTCGACACTGGTGGAGAACGGGATCTCCGCCGACAGGTCACGCGATTGCGGATTTACCGAGCCCAGTGCGCCGATGCGCCCGCGCGAGAAGCCGACCAAGGCCGGGTTGCTGCCAGCCGCCGTCGTCGAAGAGGCCGTGGTCGCGGGCATGGTGCCGTAGCGGAACTCGACGACGCCGGTCGCCTCGTACATCACGACCTGGAACGTCCAGACAGCGTGGCCGAAGATGCCGGTGCCCGATACCGAGTTGAACTCGCCGACGTCCCACCACGTCACGTAGCAAACACTGTTGCCGACGCCACCGGACGTGTTGGTCAGCACGTGCAGTCCGGCAGTTGGGTTGAGGCCCGTATTGCGGCCGCAGTTGAAGTCGTGCCAGTAGGGCGAAAGGCGCGCCGTGAAGGCAGTCGCACCGGCACCGAGGAAGTCCGTCACCACTGCGGTGAACGAAGTGGCAGTCATCGCCGAATCGAGCCAGATGAAGCCGTTCGTGCAAGGCTTGATCGTCGTCGTATTGCCACCGGGGTAGGCGAACGTGAAACCGAGCGTGTGCGTCACCAAAGCGTCGTCGGCGATGCTGTTGGCAAGCACATTGACTTGCGTCACGTCGGGGGCCGGAGCACCAGCCGCGACGTTGTAGTAGTTAGGCGCCGCCGCGTTGTCAGGGGTTATGGTAAGGCCCGCGCCGAGGTCCCATTGCTGGCCATTGAGGAAGGTCTGGTAGAAGCTGGATGGCGAACCACCGCAGGCCGCCCCGTAGAAGTCGTTGCGGGCCGGGAGCAGCGCTGTGTAGCCACCCGGACCGTTGAACTCGAGTCCGATGACGGGCGGCGCAGTCGACGCAGTACCCGTCGCCGCCGTGGGGGTCGCAGTGGTGATGCCGCGGCCGCGCACTGCGGCAACGCCGCCGGTCGTGTCCTGCGTCGCGATCAGCGCCAGCGGCGCAGCATTGCCCGGCGCCGTCGGCAGCGTGATGTCGACGAGCAGGTTCGGCTCGGCGCCCGTTGGATCGAAGACGATCGTCGCGCCGATCGAGGCAAGGTCGATGTCGACGAACCAGTTGTTCGGCACGCTGCCGCCCGACGGGGCGAGCACAACGGTCGTCGTAGCGAGCGGGCCCATCGTTGTCGTGTTGGGCAGCACTGGCATGCGGTTCGTGACGAACGTCGTCGTGTTCATCGTCGTCGCGTTCAAGGACGTCGAGCCGAGTTCGACCGTGACGCCCGCGTAGACCTGTCCGCCGGAGTTCTTCTCGCCATCTTCACCACGAAAGCGAAGCTTGGTGATCGTGATAGGACCCGTTACACCGGCGTTGAGAAAGTGGCTCGCTTCATAGAGCACCTGCATGCGGCCAGCTGTGGGTCGCCACCAGGTGGTAGAACCGACGTTGCCGAGCTGCGTGACACTCTCGCAGAGGTGGTGGTTGTCGGGCAGCAGAACCTGGGGTTGAGCCGTGGAAGCAAACCCTAACGTCGTTTCGTGAGTGTAGGTGATCTGCGGGATGTTGTTCAGGGCGAGAGACGTGCTCGAGAGGCTGCTTGGCGGCGACAGGACGTTTTCTGCCGTGATCCTGACTTCGTCGCCCATGACCGGCGGCATTCCAGCAACCGTGATTGCGGTGCTCGATCCGAACGTTGGCCGCCAGTCGTCTGGTGGGCAACCGCGCAGGAAACACTTCAGCCAATCCGGCATGGAGAAGGCCTGCCCCGACAGGCCGCCGACGCTGAGGACCTGTTGTCCTGCGTTGTAGACATCCACCCGGTGAGTCATCGAGCCGACACTCGAGAAGTCGGCCGAGTAGACGATGCCGGTCGAGGTCTTGACCACGGTCAGCGTGCCGACGGGTTGATTCACAGCGCCATTCAGGGTCCCTCGCGACGTCGCCACGAGACTTGCCCCGACTGGCAGCGTTCCCGTCGGATCGACGGGCGCCATGAAGACCTCGTGCTGAAGCACTGGGCCGATCGACGGCGGCAACTGCGTCTCGACCCCATCGCCTGGGTTCGACGCCGTGACCACGAGGTTTCCCTGCGTGTTCAGGCTCAGCTGAGCACCGCCGACGGGTTGGTGCGCCAAGCCCCGGAAGTAGACCGGCCCTTGGCCGACAGACGCACCGGCGACGAGCGCCAGAGCGATCGAGACATGAGAAAGCGAGACGATGCGAGACAAGTTCATCGACGGACCTCGAGGGGGGTTGTCAACATGCAACAAGAGCCGAGCCCCTTTGGCTCGTACCGCGAGCATGCTATTGGAATGACCGATGCGCCGCCATGGCGCGCACGCCGCTGCTCTCCGCCTGGCCGCTCACCAGCGACACACGCTCGCTCAGCTTGCTGCGAACCCAGAGCGAGCAGACTCGCCCGGCCCAAAACGCCGGCGCCGCCGCAGCCTTGCTGCCTGGTGAGGGCACGCTAGTGACGACGCGCCGAAAGTGACGGTGGGAGGCCGATGGCCCGAATGCGGCGTGCCGCTTGTAACGAATCCCGTCGGACGCGGCGCGATCGCGCCCCTACTTGGGCCACAGCGCCGCCGCCGCCTTGCATTCGTCGAGAGTCGGCACGAGTGCTAGCCGCACGAAGCGTTCCTGCTTCTGGCCGAAGAAGCTGCCTGGCGCCACGAGGATGCCGAGCTCGCGGCATCGCCCCGCGTAGTCGACGTCGCTGACGCCGGCCGGTGCCTCGACCCACAGATACAAACCCGCCGTGCTGCCGTGCACTTGCAGGCCGCGCTTCTGGCACAGCTCGAGCAGCACCTTGCGCTTCGCTGCAAACACCGCGACGCGTTCCTCGACGTGCTTGCTGTCGGTCCACGCGACCGTCGCGGCCGCCTGCACGAACTCCTGCGGTGCGGTGCCCATGCTCGAACGGAACCGCTGGTAGGTCGCGACCAACTCCGCGTCGCCCGCGACGAAGCCCGAACGGTAGCCCGTCATGCCCGAGCGTTTGCTCAGCGAGTGCACGGCGAGACAGCCCTTCTTGCCGAACTCGAGCACGCTGCGCGGTCGCGGTCCTTCGTAGTGCAGATCGACGTAGCACTCGTCGCTGACGAGCACGAAGCCGTACTCCTCGCGCAGCGCGACCCAACGCGCAAACAACTCGTCGGACAAACCGAAGCCCGTCGGGTTGTGCGGATAGTTCAAGAACACCACCGACGCGCGCCTCAGCACCCCCTCGGGCAGCAGGTCCGGGTCCATCGCGTAACCGTTCTGCAGCGAGAGCTGCATCGGGTAGGTCCACGCCTCGGCGAACAGCGCCGCGATCTCGTAGACCGGGTAGGCCGGCTCGCCGTAGATGACGAGGTCCTTGTCGCTCGGCACCTGCACGAACGTCATCGGCAGGTGGAACAGCGCCTCCTTGCTGCCATACGTCGCCAGCACCTCTGTCTCTGGGTCGAGGTCGACGGAGAAACGGCGTTTGCAGTAGGCGGCGACGGCCTGCCGCAACGCAGGCGTGCCCGCAGTCGGCGGGTATTGACTCACCTCGGCTGTGCCCGAGGCCATGGCCTGTCGCAGGATTGCCGGCGTCGGTTCGCGCGGATCGCCGGTGCCGAAGTCGAACACGCGCTTGCCCTGTGCCTGCATCTGCTGCTTCCACACCCGGAGCTGCTCCATCGGGTAGGTCTGCAGCTTTCGCAATCGATCGTTCATTTGCCTTCCTTCTTCTGTGCTGCAGCCTTGGCAGCTGCATCCACCTTGGCTTGCAGGCTCTCGCGCACGCGCTCGAGCAGCTTCTTGGTCGCCACGATGCCGTCGTGCTCCGACAGCTTGCTGCCCTCGTACTCGGCGCCGATGAAGCCGCGGTAGCCGTGCTTGATGACGACGATGTCGAGCATGCGGTCGTAGTCCGTGTGGATCTCGTTGCCCTTGTCGTCGAAGTCGTGCGACTTGGCGCTGACGCCGCGCGCGAACGGCATCAGCTCGTCGGTGCCCTGGTAGCGGTCGTACTCTTCTTTGGCGCTGATCTTGAAGTTGCCGAAGTCGGGCAACGCCCCGCAGCGCGGGTGATTGGCCATCTTCAGCGTTTCACTGAGCCACTTGCCGTTCGAGGACAGGCCGCCGTGGTTCTCGACGATGACGTTGATATCGTGCTTGTCGCCGTACTCGCAGAGCCGGTGCAGGCCGTCCGCCGCGAGCTTCTGCTGCTCTTCGTAGTTGCCCTGACTCTGCGCATTGACGCGGATCGAATGGCAACCGAGTGTCGCGGCAGCGTCGACCCACCGGTGGTGGTTCTCGATCGCCGTCGCGCGCGCCTTGTCGTCGACATCGCCGAGCGCACCTTCGCCGTCGCACATGATGAGCACGCTCTTCACGCCCTCTCCCGCGCAGCGCTTCTTCAGTTCGGCGAGGTACTTCTCGTCGGCTGCCTTGTCCTTCCAGAACGAGTTCACGTACTCGACGCCCGCGATGCCGAACGATCGCGCCATTTTGGGGAAGTCCAGGTTGTCCAGTTCCTTGGCGAACAGCGCCTTGTGAAGCGACCATTCGGCCAGGCTGATCTCGAACAATGGCGTCCGCTGCAACCACGCCGGAACCGGCAGCCAGCAAGCACCGATGGCGCCCACCGAGAGACCCAGGAACGTGCGGCGGTCGACGCCGGAAAGAGTGCGATCCATGGCGTGCCATTGGAGGATGCACGCCGGGTCGAGGCAACCCTCGCGGAGCACTTCCCCGCGCGCTATCCTCTTTGCCCGCGTGTTGGCGATCGACGATCGCTGGCTCGACCCGACGAACGAACCCCGCACCCCTACGTCACCAAACACGTCCATGGCGATCCGCGTCACCGAAGCCAAGAAGGGCATGGTCATCCGCTACGAGAATGACCTCTACCAGATCACGAAGTACGACCACCTCACGCCGGGCAATCTGCGCGCGATCCACCACTTGAACCTCAAGAGCCTCAAGAACGGCCGGCAGAAGGAAGTGCGCATGAAGACCAGCGACCAGCTCGACCTGGTTTTCCTGGACTCGCGCGACTCGCAGTACCTGTTCAAGGACTCGCTGGGCTACACCTTCATGGACAACGGCACCTACGAACAGTTCGTGTTGAGCGCCGAGGTGATCGGCGATGCCATGCAGTACATCACCGAGAACAGCAACGTCACGGTCGTGTTCTGCGACAACGAGGCGCTGACCGTGCAGCTGCCCCCGATCGTCGTGCTCGAGATCGTGCAGACCGAAGACGCCGCGCGCGGCGACACGGTCAGCAGCGTGCAAAAGCCCGCCAAGTGCAACACCGGCATCGAGATCAAGGTGCCGGCCCACATCAAGGTCGGCGAGAATGTCAAGGTCAGCACCGACACCGGTGAGTTCATGGGCAGGGCGTGAGGCCCATCGCCCGCAGGGGCGACCGGCTCACTCGATCTTTGCGGCCGTCGCAACGCGGGGAAACTCGCCGCGGAGACTAGATCACCCAACCCCGCTGCGTCGGCCCGAGCCGGGCCCTTCGCCCGCAGGGGCGACCGGCTCACTCGATCTTTGCG
>JBDSBS010000793.1:0-6075 GCA_039921435.1 Planctomycetota bacterium
GTCTCGGGAATCGTGAAGTCGACCTTCACGAGCGACAGGTCGTCCATCGTGGCGATCACCGTCGATTGCTGCAGCAGCGCGCCCTTACTCACCTGCCGCAGGCCAAGCCGGCCGGCGAATGGGGCACGCACGGCGTGGTCGGCGATCGTCACCTCGAGCGTCTTGACGCGCGAACGGGCCCCTTCGAGCTGCGCCAGCGCTGTCTCGACCTGGCTCGCGGGCGCGATGGCCTGCTCGGACAGTTCGACGGCGCGAAGGTGCGCGGCCTTGCGTTCTGCCAGCATGGCCTGCGCCTCGGCGAGCATCGCTTCTTCTTCGGCGGTCTCGAGCTCGAGAAGCAGCGCCCCGACCTCGACCTCCTGGCCGTCCTCGAAGTGGATTGCGCGCACGAGATCCGAACGGTGCGCGGTCAGCTGCACACTCTCGTTGGCGACCGCTGTGCCGAGCGCCTCGAGCGAATCCGAGAACGGTGCTTGCACGACGGTTGCGAGCATGACCGGCGTCAGGGCGCTGGCTCGCGACTCTTCCTGGGCTTTGGCGCCAGTGTGCGAGAAGAAGCCGAACCAGATGCCCGCCGCGACCGCGAGCGCTGCCAGGAGGTAGGCCATCAGGGCACGCATGGGGGATGCAGAGCCTATCCGAGTCGCGTGGCCGCACGAGGATGTGGTTCAGAGCAAGGCAATCTCGTTTGTTCAACTCGACCGCATCGACCGTAGAGTTTTGGTGGAGCATTGGTCATGAGTTGATGTCATGAAGGCTCTCGCCGAGACCTCGCACAGCTCATCGAAGGGCTTCTGGATGGATCTGATCTCCGACAGCATGGGCGTGAGCCTGCATCGCTTCCAAAACGTCGATGACACGCTGCTCACGCTCATGGGTTCAGCTCGGGGACCTACGTGGCGTTCAAGTTCCCGGAGAAGTAGGCGCGACGCGGTCAGTTCGTCGACGGCGGCGCCGGTTCTCGTTCCTCCTCGCTGCCCATGTCGAGCGCGACGAGGGCGGCCAGATAGACGGCACTCTGCTCCGGCAGTTGGTCCATGTATTCGCGCGCGACGGCGACGAACTCACGGAACGTGATCACGCCGCCAGAGCCGCGGTGCAGCAGGCGGCTGCCGAAGTTGAGGGCATGGGGTGTGGTGAGCCGACGCAACGAATTGCGTGCGGCGGGGTGGGAGACGTGGTTTCGCATGGGCGACGAGTTCCTTGGTGCAGGCCACATGGCTGCACTAAGGAAGTGCGACACCGGGGGCACGCGCGCGGCGGAATCGTGGCGCGGCGGCCGCGCGCGGGGCGTCAGGCCCCAAGGCTGAGCTGGGTGAGGAGGTCCCGCCACTCGCGCAACTCGTGACGCGGATCCACCATTGGCTGTAGGGCCAGCGTGCGTTTGACCATGTTCTGGTAGAAGGCGGGTTCGGTCGCGGTGCGCGACATCAGGACGCCCAGCCCGCGCGCGTCGCCGACCGAAAAACTTCCGGGCCAGTCGTCACCGAGCAGACCGAGGTTGCCCGGGATGGCGGTGGCCAGGATCGGCGTTCCCGCGGCGATCGCTTCCGAGACGACGTTGGCGCCACCTTCTGCTGACGAGGGCACGATGCAGATGTGGCTCGAGCCGAGCAGGGTCTGCGCGGCGCGGCGCCGCAGTTCGCCGACCCATCGCGCGCGTGGCTCGGCGGCCGTAGCCACGGTGGCGGCGGTCGCGAGCTCTGGTGTCAGTGCGCGGCCTGCCAGCACGAGCTCGACGGGAACCTGCACCGGAACGTGCGCGAGAGCCTGCACCGGCAGCAGCGGGTCCTTGACCGGACGCAGGTGGGCGAGCACACAGAAACGAAACGGCGCTGCTGGGCGCGGGGTCGGCACCGCAGTCGCCGACTGCACGATGGTGTGGACCTTGGCGCGCAGCTCGGGGGGCAACACATCGGCGCAGCGCGGCTGCAAGGCGATCAGCGCGTCGGCGCGCTGCAGCGCGGCCGCGGCGGCTGGGTCGGGGGCAAAGCGCGGATACACGTCCGTGCCAGCGAGCAGCACGACGACCCGAAGGTGCGGCAACGCCGCGGCGGCGGCGTGCACGCTTTCCGCCGTCTTGACGGCGTGTACGGCGACCAGCAGGTCGCAAGCCTGCCCCTGCCACGCTTCGAGCACACGCACGTGCGCGCCGAGCCGCCGCAGATGCCCCGCCCAACGCAGGGCCGTGATGCGGTTGCCGCTGCGGCTGCCGCGCGCGGCCGGCGTCACGATGGCGACGCGCAGGGGTGCGTGTAGCCTAGGCGACATGTTCCACCACCGCGTCGTCGTCGCAGCAGTGCTTTGGCTCGGTGCGTGCGCAGGTGCGCCGCCGGAGGCGAGCGTTCGCCCTGGCATCAACGAGGACTTCACCAACGCTGCCCTCGATGTCGACGCGATGGTCAAGCGGTTCGAGACCGAGAGCCGCGAGATCTTCGCACGCCGCGCCGCCGTTGCGCGAGCCGTTGGGCTGAAGCCCGGCATGGTCGTGGCCGATGTCGGCGCGGGCACGGGGATCTTCGTCGACTTCTTTGCGCGCGACGTGACGCAGTCGGGACGCGTCTACGCGGTCGAGATCGCCGAGAAGTTCGTCACTTTGCTGCGCGAACGTGTCGTGAGCCGAGGTCTCAGCCACGTCGAGGCAGTGCTCTGCAGCGAGCGCGACGTGGCTCTGACCAAGGCCAGCGTCGACGTCGTGTTCACCTGCGACACCTACCATCACTTCGAGTATCCCCATTCGACGCTGGCGTCGATCCATCGGGCCCTGCGGGCAAACGGCACGTTCATCGTCGTCGACTTCGAACGCATTCCCGGCAAGAGCCGGCCCTGGCTGCTCGACCACGTGCGTTGCGGCAAGGAGCAGGTGATCGCCGAAGTCTGCGCGGCTGGCTTCGAACTCATCGAAGAAGTCTCTGTCGGCCTGCTCGAGAACTACTTCCTGCGCTTCCGCAGGGTGGCATAGCAGCAGGGTGCCCAGCATCACGGTGGCATGCACCACGGTGGCATGCACCACGGTGGCCCGGCATCAGCGGGCAGCGAGCTGACCCAGAATCTCCTTGGCCTCCGGGAAGCGGCCGTCGTCGCGACTGCGTTTGTCCCACAGCAGCTTGCCGTCGGCCTTGACGAGGAAGTCGCCCTTGCCGCCGGGCAGCTTGTCGACCTTGGCCTTTGGGTGCGCTTTCTGGATGGCGGCGGCCAAACTGGCCGCATTGGGTAGGTAGTTTCAGACTACGCAGTATTCGATCGTCACGTGCATGGGGCGCAGTCTAGGCCGCAGTTCAGGGGCGACCAAGCCATGGTCGCGAATGCGCTGGCCGGAAGCGCTCGCAGCAGACGGCGAAGAGATGGCTCGCGCGCCCATAGAGGCGCGCGAACCGACCCGTGTCTCCCGTCCCGTCGCATGCGGTTTGCCACGAGCTGCCATCTACTAGAGCAAGACCCGTCGCGTGCCGTCATGGGCTCTGCTGCGCAATGCGTCGCCGCCGACGACGGTCAGGGTTCGGCGTGGGCTGGGCTCGCGATGCGGCGCGGTAGGCCCAGCAGCATCCAGCCGATCAAGAACGCCACTCCGCCGAGCGGAGTCACCGGGCCGAGCCAACGTGCCTCCAAGAACACGAGTCCGTAGAGGGATCCGGAGAACAGCACGATGCCGGCGAGGAAGCACCAAGCTGCGCGCGAAGGGTGCCGTTCGCGGCCGGCAGTGGCTGCACACAGGCCGAGCGCGAGCGCGTGGTACATCTGGTAGCGAACGGCGGTTTCAAAGGTCTGCAGGGCCTTCGCATCGAAGTTGGCCTGCATGGCGTGGGCGCCAAACGCGCCCAGGGCGACAGCGAGGCCGGCGAGCAGCGCGCCGAGGCGGGCACAGGTTGTTGCGTGCATGAGGTTCGCAGCGTAACGCGCGCACCCGCCTCGCCCGAAGTCGACCGATCAGCGGCAGTGGCGCGAGGGCGCGCCGTGGCCCCAGCCGCCACCGCCACCGCAGCCGTGGAAGTGGCAGGCGCCGAGCGAGGCGGTCAGCAGGATGAGGAGCAGGAAGCGGGTGAAGCGGCGGATTGTCGGGTTCATGATGGCTCCTGGGTTGATTCCAGGCGAAGACGGGACAGAGCGCGGGTGACGTCCCGGTGTTGTCCCGGGGTGGGGCGTAAACGAACACTTCGTCCCCAGCCGGGTCATGGCCGATAAGAATCCTCATGCGTACCCACCTTGCCGTCGTCGGTTCCGCACTGCTGTGCTCGACCCTGGCCTTCGCCCAAGCGAGTAACCAGGCGAGTGAACTGCCGCCCTTGCGCGCCGCAACCGAGCGTCTGGTGTCCGATCTCCATCTCGAGGGCGCGGGGCTCGTCGTCGTGCGCGACGCCAGCGAACTGCACCGCAGCGTGCACGGGCAGTTCACCGAGGACCTCGTGCTGCCGATCGCGTCGGCGAGCAAGTGGCTCTGCGTCGCGACCGTGCTCTCTCTCGTCGATGCCGGCGTGCTGGATCTCGACGTGCCAGTCGCCCGCTACGTCCCGGAGTTCGACCGCCCCGACAAGAACATGCTCACCTTGCGGCAGTGTCTGTCGAACACGAGTGGACTGTCGGCTCGCTTGCCAGCTCGCATGCGCGGTTGGGACATGCAGAAGTTCGCAGCGGCAGCGGCTGACGGTGGCCTGCGCGACAATCCTGGCGCGGCGTTCCGTTACGGTGGCGTGGGCTTCCAAGTCGCTGCGGTCGCCGCCGAACGCGCGACTGGCAAGAACTGGCACGAGCTGTTCGCCGAGCGCATCGCAGTGCCGCTGGGCATGCAACACACGAAGTTCGGCACGCTCACCCCGATCGGCGGTGAGGCCGGCACGACGTCGTTGCCTTGGGTCGCTGGTGGCGCCGTCTCGTCGCTTGCCGACTACTCGCGCTTCTTGCAGATGCTCGTGAATGGCGGCCAGTTCGCAGCGCGGCTGGTGCTCAGCGAAGCCATCGTGCAGACGATGTTTCGCGATCAGGTGCGCAGTGTGGTCGAGGTGAAGCCGATCGGCTTCGAGGCCGAGAGGGTGCGCTACGGGCTCGGCACCTGGATCCAACCGCTGGCCGATGGCGGCCAGCGCGTCAGCGACCCGGGTGCATTCGGATTCACGCCGTGGATCGACCTCGATCTTCGCACAGGCGGCGTACTGGCTGTTCGCGATCGCGTCAGTCGCGTGTTGCCTCGCCTGCAGCAACTGCAAGACGAGGTGCGTAGCACGCTGACGTCCCCGCTCGTCGCGGGCACCGGCGAGAGCGTGACGCTCGCGCACGGTGGTCGCGACCGCCGCTACCGCTTGCACCTGCCGCCGCTGCAGGGACCGCAGGCGGAGATCCCACTACTGGTCGTCTTGCACGGTGGCGGCGGCAGTGGCGAACAGGCGCAGGAAGCGACCAAGCTGGCCGAGATCGGCACCCGCGCGGGCTTCGCCGTCGTGTTTCCCGACGGCACGGGGCCGCTGCGTGGCCGGCTGCTGACATGGAACTCGGGCGGTATTTCGGTCTACGCGGTCGATCACGACGTCGACGACGTCGACTTCTTGCGCCAGGTCGTCGTCGACGTGCAGCGTCGCGTCGCCATCGATCCCGCGCGCCTCTACGCCGCGGGACACAGCAACGGCGGCATGATGTGCCATCGTCTCGCTCGCGAGGCCTCGGATGTGTTCCGCGGCATCGCCGTCGTCGCGGGCGCCATGAACTTCACCGAGCAGTCGGCTGCGAGCCCGATCGCGGTTCTGCTCGTGCACGGTACGGCCGACGAACACGTGCTGCTCGAAGGCGGCGCTCCGCGCTCAGCCATCGGTCGGGCCGGCGAGCGCATCGATGCGTCGCTGCAGGACGCGATCGACTACTACCTCGAGCGCAACGACCTGCGCGGGTACCCGGTGACCGAGAAGAACGGCAAAGTACAAGTCGAGACGTATGCGACGGCCAAGTCCGGCAAGCCCGCTGCGGCCCCCGTGCGCGTGGTGCGGCTCGAAGGCGGCGGCCACACGTGGCCCGGCTCGACCGAACGGCCGCGCGCGGTTGCCGATCAGCCGTTCCCGTTCGACGCGTCGCGCGCCATCGTCGACTTCT
>JBDSBS010000794.1:0-5082 GCA_039921435.1 Planctomycetota bacterium
GCATCGATGTCCTTGTAGGCCATTGGCGTCTCGTCGATGACCGCACCGTCCTTGCGGCACTCGACACCTTCGGTCGCGGCGATGTGGTCCTCGACCGTGAAGCGACGGTGTGCTTCGCCGCGCGACATGACGCGGCCCGCCCCGTGACTGCACGAGTGGAAGCTGTCGGGATTGCCCTTGCCACGCACGATGAACGACTTGGCGCCCATCGAACCCGGAATGATGCCGAGGTCGCCGAGGCCGGCGCGCACGGCACCCTTGCGCGTGACGAAGACCAAGGCGCCGAAGTGTTCCTCCTGCTGCACGTAGTTGTGGTGGCAGTTCACGGCGACTTCACCGTGCGAGAACTTGGGCAGGTCGTCGTGGCGCGAAAGTGCCTCGAGGATCGCCTCCATCATGAGGTCGCGGTTGGTGCGCGCGAAGCGCTGCGCCCAGCCGACGGCGAAGACGTAGTCGTCGAAGTGCTCGGCCCCTTCGGTGAAGTAGGCGAGGTCCTTGTCGGGCAGGTTGTGCACGTGCTGCTGCATGTCTTTCTTGGCGAGCTCGATGAAGTGCGTGCCGATGCGGTTGCCGACGCCGCGCGAACCGCTGTGCAACATGACCCAGACGCGCTGCGCCTCGTCGAGGCACAGTTCGATGAAGTGGTTGCCGCCGCCGAGCGTGCCCAGGTGGTTGGCCGTCGAGCCGCGGTCGAGACGCGTGTGCTTGTCGATGATCTGCTGATAGTCGCCGCGCAGCTTCTTCCAGGCATCTTCGGCGCGTGCGGGCAGGTTGCTCCACGCACCGCGGTCGCCCTTGCCACCGTGGTTGCTGCGGCCGTGCGGAACGACGCGTTCGATCGTCGAGCGCAGCCCCTTCAAATTGTCGGGTAGGTCGCTCGCCAAAAGCGACGTGCGCACCGCCATCATGCCGCAGCCGATGTCGACGCCGACCGCGGCTGGAATGATCGCACCGAGCGTCGGGATGACGCTACCGACGGTCGCTCCGATGCCCCAGTGGATGTCGGGCATGGCGGCTATGTGGCTGTGCACGATCGGCAGCAGCGCGACGTTGCGCAGCTGCTGGATCGCGTTCGTGTCGGTGTGCACGCCGCGCACCCAGGCCTTGATGGGCACGCCGTGGGTTTCGAACTGTTCGTAGGTACTCATGATGGATGCGTGATCAGGCCAGGAGGCCATCCACTCAGGACCATTCTGACGCCAGATCGAAATCGAGCCCACGCTACGACTGGTAGCCGAACTGCCACGGCGCGTTGTGCATCGGCAGATCCTCGAGCTTCGAGCGACGCAGCGTCTCGAACCGAGGTCGCATTTCGGCGATCGAGTCGCCGCCGAGCTTCTCGATCAGTGCATCGGCCAGCACGACAGCGAGCATCGCTTCGGCGATCGGCACCGCGCGCGGCACCTGGCAGTAGTCGCTGCGTTCGTAGCGCGTCATCGCCGACTCGCCGGTGGCGAGGTCGACCGAGGTCTGCGGCTCGAGCGTCGTGGCGATGGGCTTGAACGCGGCACGCGCCACGATCGGCGCGCCGTTGCTGATGCCACCTTCGATGCCGCCAGCACGGTTGGTGCGAGCGGCGATCGCGGAACCGTCGAGGTGCAGCTCGTCGTGGGCCGCGGTGCCCAGCCGCTGCGTCTCGCCAAAGCCGTCGCCGATCTCGACGCCCTTGACGGCGTGGATGCTCATGAGCGCGCCAGCGATGCGTGCGCTGAGCCGGCGATCCCAGTGCACGTGGCTGCCGAGACCTGGCGGAACGTGCAGCGCGGCTAGTTCGACGACCCCGCCGAGGGTGTTGCGCGCCTTGATCACGGCAGCGATCGCCTCGTGCATGCGCGCGGCGACGGCTTCGTCGTAGCAGCGCACGTCGGAGCGTTCGGCCTGCGCGAAGCGTTCGGTGAACGTATCGGGTGAGCGCGGCGTCTCGCCCGGCGCCATGTGCACCGTGCCGATGCTCGTCACGTAGCCGCCGATCGTGATGCCGAACTCCGTGAGCATCGCGCGGCAGGCCGCACCGATGGCGACCCGCATCGCCGTCTCGCGGGCCGAAGCGCGTTCGAGCGCGAGCCGCAGGTCGCCGTAGCCGTATTTCACGGCCCCCGTCAAGTCGGCGTGTCCTGGGCGTGGCACCGTCATTGGCGCGACATCGCGCTGCGCCCAGGCGGCGTAGTCACGGTTCTCGATCGAGAACGCGATCGGTGCGCCCGTCGTCGCGCCGGCCATGACGCCGGCCGTGATGCGCGCGTGGTCGCGTTCGATCTTCATGCGACCGCCGGCGCCGAAGCCCTGCTGGCGGCGGGCCAGATCGCGCGCGATGGTCGCTTCGTCGAGGCGCAGCCCGGCTGGCATGCCCTCGAGGATGCCAGTCAGCGACGGGCCGTGGGATTCGCCGGCGGTGAGGAAGCGCAGTTGGGTCATGGGATCGCTCGCGGTGCGCAGTGTATGCCGGAGTCGGGTCTACGCCCCAGGGACGTGCGGGAAGCGGCAAGTGCGACCCAGCTCGAAGAGTGCTCGTTCGACCTGCTGTGCGATTGGCATCGAGATGTCGATGCGCACTCGACAGACTTCTTGGTACCAAGATCGGCGGCGCACGAGCAGCGTCTCGAGTTCGAGCTCCACGTCTTGGCCGGTGACCGAAGGTCGCGGTCGGGGATCGCTGCGGATGCGCGCGCGCAGCACTTCGACGGGACCATCGAGCCAGACCACTTCGGCATCGGCGTTCAGCACTTTGCGCACGGCCGGGGTTTCTACGGCCCCGCCGCCAGTGCTGACGATGTGACCAGGCGCTATCGAACGCGCGACGATGCGCGCCTCGTGCTCGCGGAACTCGGTCCAGCCGTTGCGCTCGACGAACGCAGTGATCGGCCCGTGCTGCCGTTCGAACTCGGTGTCGGTGTCGATCCACGCACCTCCCGTGTGCCGTGCCAATGCTTCGGCGAACGTGCTCTTGCCAGCGCCGCGCATGCCGACGACGGCGACGCAGCGTCGTGACGCGCGCACAGCTTCGAGGTCGCGCCAGAACAAAGGGTAGCTCTTCGCGACGCAACCGGGATCGTCGATCGTGATGCCCGGCGACAGCAGGCCGAGCAGGGCGAACGCCATTGCGACTCGGTGGTCGTTCTCGGGGTCGATCGTCGCGGGCCGCAGCCTGCGGTTGCCTTCGATCGCGAGGCCATCGGGCAACTCGGTCGCGGGCACACCAACACGAGTCAACTCGCGCGCCATAACGGCAATGCGGTCGCATTCCTTGTGGCGCAGGTTGGCTGCGCCGACGAGGCGCGTCGTGCCGCTTCGCAGCGCGGCTGTGATGGCGAGATTCAGGAACTGATCGGGCAGCAAACTGACGTCGATCGTTCGCTCGCCGCCGCCCTCGAGCGTGTGTAGCACAGAGTCGAGCTGTTCGTCCGGTTGGCCGGAACCGGCGTGCAGGTTGCTCGCTCGCACCCGGAAACCCGTGAGGTGTTGCAGGCAGGTCCAGACGCCCATTGCGCTCCAGTCGGCACCGACGGCGACGTCGGCGGGAGCCATGTCCGAGCCGCGGCGCACGGACGCACCATCGTCGCGCAGTGAGGCCACGACTCCGAACTGGCGCAGCAGAGTGCATGTGAGCTGCGCGTATCCGACCGAAGCGAGCGAACCCGCGAATCGGATGTCGAGGCCCTCGGGCAGTGCGGCGCCGACGAGCAGCAGCGACGACACGAACTGACTCGAGCAAGACGCATCGAGCTCGACACGACCGCCTCGGCAGGCGCCGCCGCGCACGCGAACGGGTGGACAGCCGTTGCTGTCTTCGATCTCCACGCCGAGCTGTCGCCAGGCGGCGACGAGCGGAGCGATCGGTCGGCGTTGCATGGCCGCGTCCCCCGTGATCGTCCACTGCCCAGGCGTGATCGCTGCGACCGAGACGAGGAAGCGCACCGCGGTGCCAGCGTTGCCGCAGAAGAGTTCGCCGCGATCCTGTGGGTTGGCAGCGCGCGGTCCGACGTGCACGATTCCCCTAGCTTCGTCGAGAAAGCGGGCGTCGTAACCGAGCGTCGCTAGGCCGCTCACGAGGTGGCGCACATCGTCGCTCGGCACAGCTCCAGTCACGGTCACTGCGCGACCACTCAGCGCGGCCGCGACCAGCAGGCGGTTGGCCTCGCTCTTCGAACCCGGCAGCAAGAGCTCGACGTCGCACGGCCAGGGCAGCGGCGTCACTTCGTAGGGGTCGGTCCCGCCGGTCATACCAGCGCTCGGACAAGGCGCTGTTCGGTCAGTTCGACGACCACGCCTTCACCGATGGTGACCGGCACGACCATCGGCACGCTGCCCGCCAGCGCCTTCTTGTCCTTGCGGGCGAGCTGCCAGAGCTTCTGTGCATCGGCGAACGATGGGGGAATCGCCGCGCTGACGCCGAGCGAAGACAGCAGCGCCTCGATGCGCTTCTGCACACTCGCGGCAACCACGTCGGCGGCGGCGCGGCACTCGGCGGTCAGGCCCATGGCGACACAGCTGCCGTGGCGCAGAGCGCCGTTCGCGAGGCTCTCGATCGCGTGGCCGATCGTGTGGCCGTAGTTGAGCCAGTGTCGGCGGTGGCCCTCGCGTTCGTCGGCGAGAACGATCTCCATCTTCATCGCTACGGCCATCTCGATCGCTTCGCCAAGTGCGCCTTGGTCGCGTTGCACGAGCAATGGTGCCAGCTGCTCGAGCCGCGCGAAGTGAGTCGCGCTGAGCACCGCCGCCTTCTTGACGACCTCGACGAGGCCTTCGCGCAGCAGTTCGTCGGGCAGGCTGTGCAGCCATTGCGTGTCGGCGAAGATCAGCTCTGGCTGGCGGATGGTGCCAAGGCGGTTCTTGAGGCCGCCATGGTCGACGCCGTTCTTGCCGCCGAGGGCCGCGTCGCACAGCGCGAGCGTCGTGGTTGGACAGAGCACGCACGCGATTCCACGCATGTACGTCGCTGCGACGAAGCCTGTGAGGTCGGTGATCGAGCCGCCGCCGAGGCCCACGAGCACGGTGCCTCGCGTCGCACCGGCACAGCTGAGTTCCTGCGCCAACTGCCCGACGACTTCGAGTCGTTTGCACGTTTCGCCGGGCACCGAGATG
>JBDSBS010000795.1:0-2978 GCA_039921435.1 Planctomycetota bacterium
ATTCGTGCGCGATCGCGCGGTGTTCGAAGTTTGGCGGGCCTTGTTGGCGCAGCCGATCTGATGCCTGGCGTTTCGGGGCACGGCGCGCGGTGTGCCACTATCATCGGGGCAGGTGCGAACGCTTGAAGATCTGTCTCTCTTGTGAAGGTGTGACCAACAGCCAGCAGCAACGCTGCGGTCACTGTGGCGCCTGGCTGTTGCCGACCGACGCGGTGCACTACCCCGTGCGCCGCGGCGAGGTCGATTCGGGCAATCCGCTGCTCGGCACCGTCGTCGACGGCAAGTACAGGCTGCAGAGCGTGCTCGGGCGAGGCGGCCTCGGCACGGTCTTCCAGGCGGTTCACATCGGCTCGCTGATGACCGTGGCGCTCAAGCTTCTACACCCGCGCTTCACGGAACGACCCGAGTACCGACGCGCACTGCTGGCCGAGGCGCGGCGGGCGGCGACCGTCACGCACGCACGCTGCGCCCGCCTGCTCGACGTCGGCGAAGCCGAAGAGGGTGTTGCGTACCTGGCCATGGAACTCGCCGAAGGGCAGACGCTCGAGGCGTTGGTGCGGGCCGGTCGCCTGGCACCGTCGCACGCGGTCGACGTGCTGATCCAGGTTGCCGAAGCGCTCGAGGCCATCCACGCCGTCGGACTCGTTCACTGCGACCTTTCGCCGCGCAACGTGATGGTGGCGGCGCGTGGCGGGGAGCTGCAGGTCAAGGTGCTGGACTTCGGAATCGCCCGCAGCGTTACGTTGGCGGGTGAGACCGAGTCGCGGCGCGGCGAGTTCGCCGGGTTCGCCAATCCGGCCTTCTCGGCGCCCGAGGTGCTCGCCGGCGACGACGTCGATCGGCGCGCCGACCTGTACTCGTTGGGTACCCTGGCCTGGTTGCTGCTGACGGGCAGCCTGCCGATCGACGACACCGACCCGCGCCGCACCGCCATGGCCGTGCAGGCGGGAGAACTGCGAGAGTGGCCGGCCGTTTCGGGTGTGCCACGCCGGCTCCAGCGGCTCGTGCAGCGATGCATGCGAACCGACCCGCAGGAACGACCACCATCGGCGGCCGCCGTGCGGCACCAACTGCTGCTCGTGCGGGGCACCCGGCGCCCGGCAATTGTTCGCGCCGCCTTGGCCGCCGCCGTGCTCGCGATCATGGCGATGCTCGCCGTCACGAGCGACCCGCCGCGCCTGTTCTTGCGGGCCCTGCCTCGCAGTGCACTCGAGCTGTCGGATCGAGCGACGCCGGCCAACGCCGAGGCGCAGGACCTGCAAAGCGCGCGTCTCGACACATTCGGCTGCCACTTCGGCGGCTTCGCGGCGCACCGCTTGCGCATCGACATCTCGCGCAACGGTGTCCCGCTGTCGCCGATGCCTCTGCGGCCAGCCGTCGATGGTGGCACCCTTACCTTGACGCGTCAGCAGCCCGAATGGCGCGACGTCGTGAAGAGTCTCTTGCGATTCAGCCGCGATGGCCCGGTGGACGTGTCGTTCGTGGTGCCTGGTGCTGCGCTGTTGGGCACCGCCCGCGTGCGTCTCGACGACGAGCCCCCGTTGATCGATGCCGAGCTGCGGGGCATCGAGGACGGTGCGCTCAACGGTCGGACACAACTCGCGTGGAAGTGTGAGGACAACGTCGCTGTCGCCAAGACGGAGGTCGAGGTCTCGTTCACGGATGGCCGGCACTGGCGCAGTAACCTGCCGGCTGCCAGCGGCACGCTGTCGCTCGGTGCTTCGCTCGCGACGGCACTCGGGTCGGTGCAGTCCCTCGGTGCCGGCGAACTCGTCGTGCGGGCGCGTGACCGGGCCGGCAACGAGGCGATTTCGCCGCCGATGGCCTTTGCCTCGGCAGACGTCGCAGCGCCCGAAGTCGTCGAAGTGACGGGGCCGGCGGCAGAGACTTTCGTGCCGTGCATCGGCGGCATCGCGCACCTGCGCATCCGGCTCTCGGTTCAGGAAGGTGGTTGCGAGCTGCACATCGTTTCGCCCGAGGGTGTCGACGTGGTGCAGGTGCCGCTGGTCGGCGCCGTTCTCTGGCACAAGGTCGAGATCCCGCTGGCCTTGTCGGCGGGACGACTGGCCTCGGGGCCACTGTTGTTCCGCATCGTCGATGCCGTTGGCAATCGCACGGAGCACACCTTCCCGATCACGTTGCGCGACCGCGACCTGCGCCTCGAGTTCGCTGGCGAAGGCGCGGGCGTCAAGTGGATGGGCCGCGAACTGGTCATGACGGAGACCGGTGCTTCGGCTACGGCAACCGTCGGTTCGCTCTACCGGTTCGTGGGCGCGAATCTCGAGCTGACGACGGCCGATGGCACACGCGACGCGGGCGAGGCGCTGCGCTTGCAGATCCGAGAGCCCGGGGTCGCGAGCTTGCACTTCGGTGCGTTGCCTCAGGGCAGCCACGTACTGCGGTTGGAACTGCAGGAAGGCGAAGACGAGCAGGGCCCGCGTGTGTTGTACACCGTGACGGTGCGGGTGTTGCCGGAGATCATCGAAGTGCGGTTGCCGCCAGCGCGCTCACGCTTTCTGCCCGGCGTGCTCGACGCGGGGCTGTTCGTGCGCCGCGGCGAGGGCTTGCGCGAAGGGCCTGGCTGGCGCGTCGATCCGTCGTTGCTGCCCTACCTGCGCGGAACGCTCTGGGTCGGTACCAAGAACCTCGTGCCGTTGCCACTGCCGCCGCGCGAACAAGCGAGCGATCCGCTGCTGCCCGAGGTCGTGCCCGTGCGCGGCCACAACGTGCTCGCCATCGACCTGTACGACGTGCTCGATCGACCGGCGCGCGTGCTCGCCGGGGACCATCCTGCACCGCGGCGCTCGTACGCAGGCCGTTCGCTCGCCGAACTGGCGGACTTCTGGTGGAACGACGGCGTGCCCTTGCCGATTGGCGAGGAACTGCTCGGCGAACACGGGCAGCCGATGCGTTTGCGGCTGCGCTTCCCACTGCCATTCGAGCCGAGCGAAGTGGCGCAGCTGCGCCTTGGCGTCGCG
>JBDSBS010000796.1:0-3002 GCA_039921435.1 Planctomycetota bacterium
AACCGAGGTTGGACGCGGCGAACACGACCCACTTGCCAGGCGCCAGACGCAGCGTCGCGGCGCCCCGCGCATCGAGCGGGAAGCGCACGAGCGCATCGCGCAGCAGCACACCCGCGAGATCGGCCGGGGCCAAGAACGCGACGACGCCGCGCGCCGGTCCCCCACCCGGTTCGGTGACCACGGTCATCAACTCCGCCACGCCACCATGGAGATTCAAGCCTGGCGGCCGCTCGCGCAGCGCTAGCTCGGCCGGCAGTTCGCGACCGCGGGTCGGTGGGAAGATCGGCAGCGCTCGCTCACTGCCGGGTGGCGCCACAAGCGTCAGCCGGCACGAGTGCAGCTCAGCCGGCAGCTCCGTGAACGCGAACTGCCCGTTGGCGTCGATCGCAGTCACGAACGCACGTGCGTCGTGCGTGTAGCTCTCGTTCTCGCTGAACAGCTTGCAGACGGCGGCCAGATGCACCGTCGTTCCCGACGGTATCGCCCCGCACGCGCCGCGAAGCGGCTCGACTCGCGCACAAGTGAAGCGAAGCTCGTCCGGTCCGATCGCGCGCACGCTGCGGTCGCTCTCGTAGTAGGTGCGGTTCTTGATCCCGCCGGCGACGCGCGGTCGACCGGACACCCCGGCAAACAGCAACAGGTCGCCGTGCCCACGATCGCGCAGCGGATCTGCGGCGTAGGGCACGAGCACGGTGGCGCGCCCCTCCGCATCGACGACGGCCAGGTCGCGGCAACGGTCCTCGGCGACACCTCCGAAACCGTCGAGGCGCCAAGGCAACAACCGCGTGACGCGGTGCTGCACGACGGCACCAGGCAGCGGCTTGCCGTTCTCGTCCTGCACGCGAACGCGCAGCGACTGCGGCGGTGGGATGACGAGTCTGCCGGCATCACTGGGCGAACTACTGGGTGAATTACTGGGTGAATTACTGGGCGAACTGCTCAGCGGTTGGCCATCGCGCGTGCGCACTTCGATCAAGAACGGAGGCCCCGATGGCATTTGGAGCATTCCCTCGGCGTCGGGCACCAATTCCACCTCGATGCCTGGCAGCGAAGTCAACGCGAAGAACCGCAGTGGGCCGAGTTCGCGCCATGCATCGGCACCCTCGACCACGCAACGCTCGGGCGGGCGGGCGGTGTCGCAGCGCAAGTCGAACTGAGCGCCGGCACCGAAGAACCCCTGCACTGCAGAGACTCGTTGCACGCCTTGCCGATCGGGGGGCCCCACGGCCCACGCCACGTAACAAAGCCCCGCCTGCAGCTTGGGCACGGCCCGCCCGCGCGCATCGCTCGACACGAACAGCACGTCGCTAGGTCCGGCCTTGGCACCGAGATGGGGAATGCAACCCGACAGAGTGACCACGGCACCTGCCACGGGTTCGCCCGCGTCGTCGAATACACGCACGAATGCCGGCCGCCGCTCGACCTCCCCAGGTGCCTGGGCCAACAAGCCTCCTGATCCCGCGAGCAGGACCGCGAGCAGGCAGGTTGGCGACGGCGACGGCATCCGGCCAGTATGCCTTTGCCGGCGGTTGCTGCCCACGCCAACCGGCGCGGATCGCGACCGCGCTTCAGTCCCGAACTGCGACATGCCGATGTTCACGACATGCGATGCCGAGCCCGGTCGATCACCCTGTTGGCGTGCCTGCTGTCGGGATGCGCCGAAGACACCGGCACAACCGAGGCCGTACAGACGTTCCAAGCGTTCCAAGACGCGCTGCAACGACGCGACGAAGCGGCTTGCCGGAAGCTGCTGACTCTCGAGTCCGCCGAGGCGCTCGCCTCGATGCCGTGGGAGCGGGTGCAACGGCAACCGCCGCTCGCGGTGCTCGGCGCGGTGCGCCTCGACGGCGAAGTCCGCGTGCAGGTGAGGAATGCCGATGATGGCGGCAGGGTCGCGGAGTTCGTCGTCGTGCGCGAGTACGGCCGCTGCGTCGTCGACCTCGTCGCGACCGCGGGCCTGCACAGCGAAGTGGTCGAAGCAGCCGGGTCGCATGAGGAGGTCGTGCCCCGCGCACTGACGCCCGCCGACTACGAGCGCATCCGCCAGCATGAGCTGGCGCAGCCGAACCGCTGACAGCTCGCGAGAAGGGTTGGGTCGGCGCCATCGCGTCGCGACCTGAATCGGCGCAGGAAACTCCTGCCACGGGTCTCGTAGCATGCGCTACGTTTTCGACCCAAGCCCATGACCGAACCTCTGAAGACCCTCATCCTCGGCTCCGGCCCGGCGGGCTACACCGCCGCCATCTATGCCGCCCGCGCCAACCTCGAACCCGTTCTGCTGGCCGGCCGCCAGCCCGGCGGCCAGCTCACCATCACGAGCGACGTCGAGAACTACCCCGGCTTCCCGAAGGGCATCATGGGCCCCGAGATGATGGAGATGTTCAAGGAGCAGGCCGTGCGCTTCGGCACCGTCGTTCACGACGAAGTCGGCACCAAGGTCGAACTCGGCAAGCGCCCGTTCAAGATCACGACCGACACCGGCAAGGTGTTCGAGGCGCAGACGCTGATCATCTCGACGGGTGCGAGTGCACAGTATCTCGGCCTGCCAAACGAGAAGGCGCTGCAGGGCCGCGGCGTGTCGGCGTGCGCGACGTGCGACGGCTTCTTCTTCAAGAACAAGGAGGTCTACGTCGTCGGCGGCGGCGACTCCGCGTGCGAGGAAGCCAACTTCTTGACCAAGTATGCGAGCAAGGTGCACATGGTGGTGCGCCGAGACGCGCTGCGCGCGAGCAAGATCATGCAGAAGCGCGCGCTCGAGAATCCGAAGATCGAAGTGCTCTGGGGGCAGAACGTCACCGACGTTCTCGATGTCAAGCAGGGCAAGGTGACTGGTGTCGAACTCACGGGCACCGACGACGGCAAGAAGAAACAGGTGCCCGCCGACGGCCTCTTCCTCGCGATCGGTCACGTGCCCAACACCGAGCTGTTCAAGGGTGTGCTGAAGATGGACAAGAAGGGCTACATCCAGACCGTGCCCGGCAAGACGGAGACCAACATCCCCG
>JBDSBS010000797.1:0-4762 GCA_039921435.1 Planctomycetota bacterium
GTTGCCTGCAGAGCGCCGAGGGCAATGCTGTGGAACGTCCGACAGGGGGAGCCGGCGGCCGCTACGGTGGCCGAACCGGCGGCCGCGGGAACCCCAGGAACGCACCCGTTGCCGATGCGATCGGCAGCGGCTTCACGCGGCTCACCTCACAGCAGCGCGCCGACGGCAGTTTCGCGGCGTCCGACGACCGCGCCGACATGGAGGCCACGGCGCTCTGGATGCTCGCCTTGCTTGGTGACGGCCGGACACTCGAGGCAGGCCCGGCGGCCAACGTGCTGCAGCGCGGCGTCGGCTGGATCCTGAGTCGGCAACATCCGGACGGCGCCTTGGTCGACCCGGCACCCGGCAGCATCGGGCAGCATGCGCTCGCCACCTACGCACTCGTCGAGGCGGCCGGGCTGTCCACCAAGGGCGCGCTGGTGCACGGCGGCGCGCAGGCAGGACTCGACTGGTTGTTCGCGCAACGACAGCCCGATGGTGGCTGGAACAACGGGCTGCAAGGTGTGGCCTCGGACCCGATGAGCACCGCCAAGAGCATTGCCGCGGTCGCCTCGGCGGAGTTCTTCCACTTCGCGGTGCAAACGAAGTCATCGCAACTCGCCGGCTGGTTCGACGACGTGGTCGTCACGGAACCCGCGCCGACGGCGGCTGCGCTGTTCACGCGCTTCTTCGCTGGACAGGATCCGAAGGTGGTGCCCGCGATGAACACCATGGCGGCGAGGTTGGTGGGCACTGCCGACCCGAACGATCCGTGGGGCGCCTACTGGACCACCTACGCGCTGTTCCAGATGGGTGGCCGCCCGTGGACGACGTGGCAGAAGAAGCTCGACCCGGCGATCGTCAAGACGCAGATCCGTGAAGGCGACCTCGAGGGTTTTTGGGAACCAGCGGGCGGCTGCTCGCGCCTCACGACGACGGCCCTGCGCGTGCTGACCCTCGAGGCCTACTATCGATACACGCGGCTCATCCGCTGAGGGAGCACGCACGAAGCGCGGAGCCCGACACCCTAGTCTAGAAGAACCGGATCTCGGCGCCGCGACTGGTCGCGGCACCCGCCGCCACGCCACCATCCCACACGAACCACTGCGTGTAGAGCGTCAGTCCGGCAAACCCGGGATCAGCCGGCAGACCGACGCGCAGCGTGCCGTAGCCCTGACCAGCGCCTCCGGCAGCGCCCCCGAGCAGAGCCGGAACGAGGATCTCGATGCCGTTCAACGCCACGTTGAGATTGACGCCGCTGAGCATCGCAGCGGTCGGCGCGATGCCGATGACGAGCGTCGCGAGCGAACCGCCGCGCGCGTTGCCGACGCCAACCTTGAAGTCCTGATTGCCGACGTTCGCGGGCACTTCACCCAGCATCGACGGGATCCGGCCACCCGTGCCCGCGGAACCCACTCCGTACTGGATGCCGAGCGGCGGCAGCAGCTGGCTGCGCAACGTCGGCCGCGTGAACGGACCGGTGCCCTGCGCGACGCGCGGATCGGTCAGCGCGTTGGTGACAAAGTTGATGAGGTCGTTGGCGGCCGGCGGCGGCACGTTGAGCGGCACCAGCAGCGGATCCTTGTTGGCTTGATTGGGACCGCCGCCGCCGAGGTAGAACGTGAACACCTGGCCTATGGTCGTGAACTGGCCCGTGTGCATGAAGCTCTGCCGCAAGCCGACGTTGCGCAGGCTCGGCACCTTGAACTTGCCACGGTCGGCGAAGTTGCCGGTCACGGCTTGGCGACCGTTGTCCTCGGCGATCGGCCGCAGGCCGAGGTTGCGGAACTGACCGTCGCTGAACAGCCCTGGCGTGTGGCAGAGGTTGCAGCGGCCCGGTCCGTTGAACACGTTCATGCCGTTGACCTGCTGCTGCGTCATCGCCGTCGGGTTGCCGGCCGCGAACAGGTCATACGGAGCCTGATTGGGGACCAGCGTGCGCTGGTAGGTGGCGAGCGCGAAGGCGATGCGCTGCGCGGTGATGGCCGGGGTACCAAACGCGGCCGCGAACAGACTCGGATACGTTGCGCCGCCTGCAACCGCAGTCGCCATGTCGGGTGGCACGTTGGTCGCGAGCGCCATCGGGCGCACCGTCGCGAGCTTCTGTGTCACATGCGCGAACGTGCGCACGTCGTGCGCCATCTCGTCAGCGGCGAGCAACGGCGCGAGTGCCTGGTTCTCGAGCGCACCCCCCGCAGGGATAACGGTGGCCCCCGTGTCAGGATCGACGAAGTTCGACGGCGCGCGGCCGTCCCAGAACAGCTCGGGGAACCAAGCGGCCATCAGTGTGCTCGGCGAGGCCCTCTTCGTGACCTGCGCCTGCAGACCAAACCGAGCATCGGGCAGGTACTCGTTGGCTACGTCGCTGCGGATGATGCCCGGCGAACCGAAGGTGTCGTCGGGTGACGGCGTCACGCCGTCGAGGCCCGGATTGGGAGCGCGACGAAGGTCGCCGCCACCGGCCGCGAAGGTGTGGCAGGTGCCGCACGCGACGCGGTTGTTGCTCGACATCTGTTCTTCCCAGAACAGCAGCTTGCCGAGTGACGCCTTCGCCGCCGTGATCGGATTCTTTGGCGGCACAGGCTGCGGCGGCAGAGGCGGCGGGGGGCCCTGCGCGGCCAAGGACGAAGTGATTACGAGCAGAGAAGGGAGAAGGAGGGATCGCATTGGCAGTCTTCCGGGAAACACCTGAGGGACTTTCGGTGTGGCAGGTCTGTCCCAGCAACGTCGCGCCCACGTCACGTCACACAGACGCGCACGGCTTTCTTGGTGGTAGCATCAAGGTCCATGGCCAGGATCGGGTTCGCGGCCGTCGTCGTCTGCGCCAAAGGGACGAGTCGTCCCAAGCGGCGTATCCGCAGCCCCAACAACGCGAGACACGTCGCCGACAGCGGCAAAGGCGCGGCGAAGAACTGCCGCCTTCGCCCGCGCGCGACGAGCCCGCCAACTGGACGCATCGGCTCACGACGGACCAGTTCGGTGATTTCCACTTCACGAACCTCGCGCCGGACCGCGAGTACGAACTGCGCATCGACGTGCCATGCCAAGATCGGCTGCAGTTCCTCGAGCGGCGCGTCGTACGCACCAACGGCGATGTCGGGGCTCCGCCGACGCGCGTCGACATCGCTTTGTCGTGCGGCTTGGTGCACATCTTGTGCTTGCAGCCCGGACAAGAGTGGGGCAACCGCATGGTCCGACTGCGCCAGGTCGTCGATCGCGACCAAGAGGGAGCGCGCTACGAACTGCTGACGAACGCACGGGGCGAGTGCCTCATCGAAGCGCTGCCGGTCGGTTCGTGGACCATCGAGCCGATGCACGGCGGCACATTCGAGCCGGGGACGCTGATCGTCGGCGCGGGCCCCAATTCGGCGACCGTTCAATGGAGGCCGTAAGTCGGGCCAGTGCTGGCCAGTGCTGGGCTAGCTGCTGGAGTCGTGCACCACCTGAGGTGCGGCGGCAGGCACTCGGGACTCTACATACGACGGGGCCGCCGTCGCACGACGAGACTGCAGCAGCCCGGTCTGCTGCGCGACGAGATCGGCGTAGGCTCGCTTCATGTCGACCGCGAGGGCGCGCCGGTAGCAGGTGCGGGCGCGAGCAGGGCGTGTGAGACGCGCGAACACGTTGCCCAGGGCAATCCACGCCGCCGCGTCCCACGGATCCGTGCGAACCAAACGCCGCAGCGTCGCTTTCGCCGCCCCGTAGTCGGAGAGCAGGTACTGCTCGATACCGGCCTGAAACAACGCCGGGCGCTGGCGCGCCACCGCCGACCACTTCCGCCGCCACAGCCCAAAGACCAATGCCGCGACGGTGCCGACGGCGACGACCTGCAGCAACCACAGTGGCAGTTGCTGATCGGCGGGGCTGGCGCCGAAGACGAACTTCGCGAGCACGAACCAGTCAGCGAGCAGCCACAGTGCGGCAGTCGCCGACGCACCGACGAAGAACCGGCCCGTTCGCAGGTAGTACCAGGCCGCCGACTGGCCAGCCGCGAACAGCAGCAAGTTGGGCAGGAAGAGGTCCGCGAACACGACGCAGAACCTACGCACCGAACGGACCGCGCGCCACACCAGCGAGTTTCGCCGACCGTCCTGCTACTGTGCCAGCCCTCGAATGCCGTTCCCCGACTGCCGTCTCTACCTGCTGTTCACACCTGAAATCTGCGCCCAGGACCCTTGGCAAACGCTCGCCGCGGCACTCGACGGCGGGGTCGACGCGGTGCAGTGGCGGGTCAAAACCAATGACCGCGCGGGCTTCGACCGCTGCCGCGAGCTGTGCCGGACTGCCCGCGTGCCGCTCCTGGTCAACGACGACGTCATGTTGGCCGTGCGCGGCCGGACCCAGGGGGCGCACGTGGGCCAGACCGACATTCCGGCGGATGCAGCGCGCAAGCTGCTCGTCGAGGGCTGGCTCGGGGTCAGCACGCACAGCCCAGCCCAGATCACCGCGGCCATCGCGGCCGGCGCCGACTACGTGGGCTTCGGACCGTGCTACCCGACGGCAACCAAGGGGTATGAACAGGGCAAGTCGCTGGCGGAGATCGACGCGGCGGTGTCGTTGAGTGCGGCTGCCGGCATCCCCATGTTCGCGATCGGCGGCATCACGACTGAGAACCTGCGCCCGTTGCTCGCGCTCGGAGTCGAACGCATCGCGGTCAGCAGCGCGATCCTGCAGAGCAACGAGCCGCGCGCGGCGACGGTAGCCTTGCGGCAATGGCTGTGAGGGACCGGGTCCCACGCCGAGGCAATGGGCGACGGCTGTGGACGAGATCGCCTAGTTCGAT
>JBDSBS010000798.1:0-15500 GCA_039921435.1 Planctomycetota bacterium
GTGTCCGGCATCGTTTCGCCCAGGCGCCCGAGCACCCATTCATGCGGATCCTCGGGATGTTTCAGTTCCTGGGCCAATTGCCGGGGCTCCGCGGCCCAACTCGGCAAGGTCGTCGGCGGCACCGGCAGCTCCGTGGCGCGCTGCGCCACCGCATGCTCGATCAAACCGTGCACGGCGTCGTCCATATGGTACGTCAATGAGCTCGTGTAGGGGTTGGTCGCAGCCCCGCGACCGTGGCATGCGTTCTTTGCACTCATCCAGGCAAACGTGTGCGCTGCCGGCGAGCCGTAGGCCGAACTGCTGACGCTGCCCGATGCCTGCCAAACGCCACCAGTGAGCACCGAGATCCAGTCCACGCCGGTTGAGGTCAGGTCTTCGTCGCCTACACCCCAGCAGGCCGGGCGGTGCGTGCGGCCCCGCAAGAAGCGCCGCTGGTACGAGAGGTCGTGGATCCACAGGTCATGGTTCCACGTGTATTGGCCCCAGTTCAGGAAATCGGCTTGGGTGACCTTGGCGGTACCCGCATCGCCCGTCAGCCAAGCGGTGAGGTTGCCGGCATCGTGCTCGCCAAACAGCCGCTGGATGCTCGGATTGATGAACTCGGCGTAGCAGCCGTGCACACGCTCGGGGTAGCGCATCATCGCCCACATCGCCTGGTGGCCGCCGTTGCTGCTGCCCGCGAAGACCACGACGACGCGTTGCTGGATGTCCGTAAGCGTCAACGGCGCGAAGTTGGGATAGGCATACAGCGGGTTGCGCACGCTGTTCTCCTGCAGCAGCAAGATCACAGCTTGCAAGACCTGCATGTAGCGCTGCTCGTTGAGCGTCGTCTGGCGGCCCGGCACCGTCAGCACGGGATAGGCGGCAATCGGCCAGTAGGAGGGATTGGCGAAGTCGGGCCAGGTGGCGATCAGCTGCGGCCCCAAACGATCGATCGGATTGTCGTTGGCGACAAAGTTGGCGGCAGAACGCGTTGGCCCCTTCTCGTTGCGCACGAGGCCGTCGGGGCTGAAGATGCCGCGGTAGATCTGACCCCACCCGTAGCCCTGCTCGAGGTAGTCGAGCGGGAACCCCGCCGTCGCCTGCGTCTGGATACCGATGACGATCTTCCTGGACGGGCCCGGCCCGACCGTCGGGCAAAACATCTCGAACGCACCCTGGTCGACGTAGTTTTGCCCGAGGCTGCCGTAGAGCGGATGTTTGTTTGGCAGCAGCAGACCGGCGGGTCGCAGGTACCCGTAGAACCTGCGCATCTGAGCGCCGCCGTTTGGATGCAGCGCGTTGGTCCACGTGAACGAACTCCACGGGTTCGGTACGTTGCCGAGACTCGTCGGGTCAGTATGGATGTCGGCGGCCGTGAGATTCGTGCCGTTGTCTTCCATGAACCAACCGCCGTAGTCAGCATCGGATTGCGTCCCAGGGGCAAAGCCCTCGCCGTGGTTCCAGGTGGTGTCGGCGTACGCAAACATCGGGGAGGTGCCATTGCGCACCGCACCGGGTGCCGGGTCGGCAATCGCTGGATGCACGCGGCGCGTGGTAGCGGCGTTGGAAGTGAACGGGTGCGGCACTTGCGCGCCGGCCGGGCTGGCCAAGCCCGCGATCGCGGCTACAGCGCTACCGATCCGCGCGCAGACAAGAAGACTTAGAGACCGAGAGACCGAGAGACCGAGAGACCGAGAACGTTTTGATCACGAGAACCTCCTTCGCGGTTTCAAGGCGAACCGTACCACGCGGGCCGATCGTGGCAATCCCCCCCCCAGGATCCTTGCACGTCGAATGCACATCGATGCCCTGGTGAGCGATCGTTGAGCGATCGCCGACCTGGCCCCGTCGAGCCGCGGATCGGCTCTCGCCACTGCCCGCTGCCGACATTCGAGCAAGTCAACAGCTCGCGATCAGAGCCCCCACTGCACACCGGTCAATGCGGGAACAAGCTTCGCCCAATCTCGCGGCGGACGCGCCGCAGATCCCTTCCAACCCTGCCCGCCTACTGCCAGCCCTGAATGCGCGAACCCAGCTCGTTGATCTTGCTACCGAGGCACTCTCTCACCTGATCGCGCGCCCGCATGTAGTGACTGCGCAGAGTCGCCTCCTTGATGCCGCCGCTGCGCTCGGAGATCTCGGCGAACGACAGTTCGCGCTGCCGCCGCATCAAGTACACATCGCGCATCTGCTTGCCGAGCTTGGCCACGCATTCGCTCTCCGCCTTCTCGAGTTCGCGGAAACGCACGATGCCGGTCGGAGTCTCGCCCGTGGCCGGCGCCGCCTCCGTCGCCGACGGCGGCCGCGTGTCACTGCCGCTGGAATCGTGCTCGCCGCGCGCCAAGAGACCGAGTCGTCGGTCGCGGCCGTAGCGGCGCCAGAGGTCGCGCCAGAGGTTGCCGCCGAGCGTTTGCACCCACTTCCAGAACGAATCCTTGCCGCGATGCTCGAACGTCTCGATCGACGTCAGGATCTTGAGCATCACCTCGCTGACGAAGTCGTTGAACTCGATGCCCTGCGGAAACGAGCTGTTGCCAAAGCGCGTGCGCAGATAGTGCACGATCTTGGCCGAGAGGTCGTCCCACGCGCGCGCCGCCTCGCCGTGCACGACTTCGTGCACCAAGAACTCGGTGCCGCCGACGGCCGCTGGATTGACCGGCGTCGGCGCGTTTGCATCGGGCCCTTTCTTCGACGAAGCAGGCTTCGGGTCGTTCGGCTGCATGGGAGGTTGGCTCGGCACCACCGAGCTGGCAGGGCCCGGCAAGCCTACCTCAATCCACGCCCGCGGCCAAAGGGCACGCGCGATCGGGATCCGTGGCAACCCCAAACTCAGCGTCAGCGCCGGTGCGACGGGGGCCTGCCCGCCGCTGGCGGAGGCCTCACTGCCCCGTCGTGCGATGGTCCTGCAGGCTCTTCTGCAGGATGCGGTCGAGTTCGGCCTCGAACTCCTGCCCCGCGGTTACTGCCTGGAACGTCTGCACGTAGAGCTTCCAGAGGGACGAGTTGGCGACTGCATTGACGAGCAGCCCGAACTTGGCTTCGCGCGCGGCCAACTCGGCGAGCCGCACCGGATCGAGCTGCTCGCGCACCGCGCGGCGAACCTGCTGTGCGCCGAGCAGCAGCCCTTCGACGATCGCGGCGTAGTCGTCGTAGAACTTGGCCAGGAAGTAGGTCGTCGGCTCCGAAGGCGATGTCGGAGACGACCAACCGAGCACGAGTTGCCGCACATCGGCGGCCGTGCGCACAGGCGAGCGCCCGCTAGCGGTGCCCGTCGCGCCGAGATCGAGGTGCTTGCCCAGCGCTCTGCGCAGGTCGAGTGAGCGTTCGATCCACTGCGTCGTCGTTTCCACGAACCGCGCCAACTTGCCGGCAAACGTGCGCACGTCGTCGACACCCTGGAAATCTCCAGGCCCGAGCAGCGTGCGCGAGAGCTGCGACAGCGAGCGGTAGGCGCTCATGAAGAGCTTGGCTTGCTGCTCCGCGGCTTGGCCCGTTGGCCCCGCCGGTGCACCGCGCAGCCGACCCAGGACCTCGTCGAGCTTGCCGTGCAGTTCGGCCGCGCCCATCGTCTCGCGCGCCTTCCTGAGGATCTGGCGCAGGGCTTCGTGTTGTTGCGGCACGGGCAACTGATAGCAGCGCGCGTACTCGATGCGCAATCGCTCGACCACGGTGTCGGCGTCGACGGCAGACACCGCCGCCATCGTGTCGCGGCGCACCTGTCGCGTGTGGAAGACCAGCAGGAACGGGCGGATGAGGATCACGGACCCGTCTTGCAGCGGCTGCGCCACCTCGACCGGCAAGCGAATCCCGTCCACTTCGGTGCCGTTCGTGCTGCCGCGATCGATGACTACGTAGCCCTCGGGCTGCAGCTCGATCAGCGCGTGCATCGCGGACACCATGGGATCGTTGAGTCGCACGAGGCTCTCCACCTCGCGGCGGCCGATCGTGACCTGCTCGCGGTCGAACTCATACTCCTGCGGCGCACCCGCATCGTCCTCGCGAGTCGCGACGAGTCGAAAGCCGCCGCCGCGCACGTTCACTGCCGCCATCGTCGTGATCGAGCCCGAATCCGACATCATCTCCGTGCGCAGCTGCTCGAGCAGTTCCGTGCACGCGGCTTCCATGGCGACGGTGCGCGCTTCCGACGCGAACATGTCGACGTGCAGGCGGCGTCGCAACGCTTCGAGGTCGGCACCGAGCTGGCGCAACAAGAACGGCGAGGTCTCGGCGTGGCTATGGCTGTAGCTGAAGCCCTGCCACTGCGTGACGAGCTTGAACGCGATCAAGAGCAGGCTGCGCCAGATGCTCGGATCAATAGGCGCTGAACGCTCGGCCGCGAAAGCCGCGTAGTCGTCGCGGGCCGCGAACTTATGCAGCACGTTGGCGGCATCGAAGAAGGCCCGCACGTCCGAGCCGGCCACCAGCTGATGCAACCTCGCCACCGTCGGCTGCTCGTCGAACACATTGCCGGGCTGTTCGTCTTCGAGGCGGCGCACGCACCTGGCCACCGCCGCAGCGACGTCCCCGATGCTGTGTTGGTCGTTGACCAGCACAGTGCGGAACAACAGCATGCCGAGCCCGAAGAGGTCGACCGACGGACCCAAGGTGCGAAAGAACGTGAGGCGCGCTTCGAACCTCTTGCCGAGCCAGGAACGACACGGGTGGTCGTCGGCGATCGGGGTGCCAGCGACGAAGCCGCGCCCGCGCATCTCGACGATGTGGAGCGACAACGCAGGCGCACCCGCCGAAACCCCGGCCGTGGGTTGCACACAGACGACGTCGCCGATGTAGAGGCGCTGCAGCGAACCTGCCCCCTGCGCCTCGATCGCGAGCCGTTCTCGACCATCGCCATCGACCACCATTTGGCAGCTGACCGACATGACGACGCTGCCGCCATCCTGCCCCTGCAGGAAGGGCGCCAGAAAGGGGCGCATGTTCGCGTCCATGCCGAGCTCGGGTCCCAAATCCAGGCGAGCCGATTGCGAGAGAACCGGTTCGAGGCGACCCGATTGCGAGAGACCCGATTGCGAGAGACGCGGTGCGTGTTCGAGCGCACCCGTCGGCGCCGCCGCCACCGGACTGCCGAGATCGATCAGAGCCACGCGGAAGCCCCAGCGCACAGGCGTGCCTGAGGCGGGTCCGACAAGCCGGCCCATGACGTTCGTCGGCGCCACGGCCAGGTGAGCACGACCGAGCGCGTGCACGGCGCGCAACCCTTCGCAGACCTCGCGGAACGCGGCGAGCTTCTGGCTCAGGACTTCGAGCGGGAAGCGACCAGCGTCGCCGCCGAACAGCCATTGGCCCTGCCCCGAGAGCGCCGCGGCGCGCTGCGCGAGCCATCGCCGGCTCGCCACGGATCGACCCGCTCCCTGCGCGACGTCGGCCGCCTCCGCACCACCCAACAGATCGCAGACCTGGTCGTAGTCGAAGTCCAGCAGCTCGAGCGCCACGGAACTCACATCGTAGAACGACACCGCGTGCAGATGCTGCTCCGCCGGCATCGATGCACCCGCGGTCGCCTTTGGATAACAAGAGCCGCGGTGCTCACACGACAAACACGGCAGCGACGGCGCCGCCCGTTTCGCGGCCTCGCTGCCGGGCTCGGCGTGTACGAGCCGAGACCAGTCGGCAAACAACTGGCTGCCCATGCGCACGACGGCACCGGCTCGCGGTCGCTCGCTGTTCTGACCACCGACCCGGTAGAACGTCTTCGACGCTGCGGCCTCATCACCGTCGTGCAGATAGCGCCAAGTGTCCTGCGAGTACGGAACCAGCCCACAATCGGCGAGCAATCCATCGTTCCGGCACACGGTCAGCGGCAACCCCGACTCCGCGCTGACGGGATGGAAGTATCGATCGACCTTCTTGCAGTAAACGATCGGCCGGGACGCCAGCAGTTCCTCGGGCACGGCCGTGGTGGCGACCACGTGCGGCGACTTCACCCTGCGCATGCCGTCGATTTCGCGCTGCCAGAGGTCGTCGACATCGAGGTTGGTCAGCCCGCGGCCGTACGACGGAATCCGCGCCGGCGACGCATCGCTGCGCACCTTCCATGCAAACTGCGCCACGGGCGCTTCGCTGCCGGCCCTCACTTCAGCCAGGTAGACGCGCGAGAAGCGTCCCTCGTGCAGCACGACGAAAGGGTTCGCCGCATCGCCCTCACAGCGCACGAGCTGGATGCACAACCCGCCCTGGCACGTACCGAGCACGGGTGTTGGGGCCGAGGATCCGGTGGCATCAGAACCGTCGCGGCCCGACATGATCGCATGAGACGAAGGGGCCACACGGATGTCAACGCTGCCATGCGCGAGCCTGCGCGAGCGGCACAGGCCCGGCTACTTGGTCGCGCCGATCGCCTTCGCGTAGGCCGAGTGGCCGCCGACGACGGGCAACTGGATCGATGTCGCCGCGAGGTCGATCGAGAGCTCGGTGCCAGGCTTTGGCCAGAGCGTGAAGTCGCGGTCGCTCGAGAAGATCATCAAGCCGATGCGGGCACCCTTGGCGATCACCTGGTCGTCGGGCTGCAGGTCGAACTTCAGTTCGTAGAACTGGCCCGGCACGAGCGGTTTGCTCTCGGTCAGCGAGGTGCTGTTTTGCGGGTCCGCCCAACCGCGCGTGATGACGTTGTCGAGGATGGGCGCGTTTTCGGTCCACGGCAGCGAGACGAGCCAGACCGACAGGTTGGCGGCCTTCTTGCTAGCGGCGAGCTTGATCGACACGCGCGCCGTGCCGGACAGATGCAGGGGCTGCTGCAACTCGAGGGTCGCAAACAGCAGGCGGTGCTCCGACTGCTCGGCCATCGCCAGCTTGGCGCCCGGCACCGTCACGTCGTCGATCAGTACCTCGACTTCGCGGCTCGCCTTGGCTTCGAGCACCAACTCGCCGGTGGCCTTGCCGTCGCCTGCAGCATGAAGCGTGACGGGCACAGCGTCCGGATGCGGGTAGTCCGGGTACGGCGTGGGCTCACCTTTCTTGTCGCCCTCGCGCACGATCCAGCAGTGCGGCCCCTTCTCGATGCCGTTGTCGACGCCATAGAGGAAGCGCGTGAACCAGCGGCAACGCATCGACAGCGGCGGCGGCCCGCCGTGGTCGCCTTGGTGGAAGTAGGCCATGCACGGCACACCCTTCTGTTTGAGCGCTTCGTAGATGCGCACGCTGTGCTCGGGCATCACGTTCCAGTCGTTCCAACCGTGCGCCATCAACGTCGCGGCTTTGATGCGACCGACCGCGTTCAGGTAGTCGCGACTTGCCCAGAACGGGTTGTAGTCGCCGAGCACACGATCGAAGCCCTTCACGAGCTCGCCATCGCGCACCTTCTTGTTGCAGTAGTCGCGGCGCTCGGGATCGCCGCTGTTGATGAAGTCGTACAACACGTCGACGTCCTCGCCCATGTAGCCACCGGGATGACGCACTAAGCCATTGGACCGGTAGTAGTGGTAGTACGACGTGTTGGGCGAAATGGGGATGATCGCCTCGAGCCCCTCGACGCCGGTCGTCGCCGCCGCGATCGGCAGCGTGCCGTTGTACGAAGTGCCCGTCATGCCAACTTTGCCCGTGCACCACGCGGCCTTGACCTCCTCGTTGCCGTCGGGCGTGGTGTAGCCCTTCGCCCGCCCACACAACCAATCGATGACTGCCTTGGGCGCTAGCGATTCGTTCTCGCCGCCGACGGTCGGACAACCTTGCGAGAAGCCAGTGCCCGGCGACGACGAGTGCACGACGGCAAAGCCGCGCGGCACCCACGTGTTGACCTCGGACCGCGCGATCAGGCCCGCCTGACCGCGCCGCGGAATCAGGGGCGGCAGCTTGCGCACGGGCGGCTGGCTGTCGACTTCTTGCTTTGGATCCCAGAAGAACTGGGACGCAGTCGAACCAGTGCCGGCGAAGTAGGGGCTCGTCTCGTAGACGACCGGGACCTTGAGGCCCTCGGTGTCGGTCTGCTTTGGCCGCGTGACGTCGACATGCACGCGGTCGGGCTTGCCATCGCCGTCCGAGTCGAACGTCGTCTCGACCCACAGGAAGTGGCGGATCCAGTCCGCCGACTTCGAGAAGCCCTCGACGACTTGCGCCTGGCCATCCTCGAAGACCGGCACCGTGTGTGCTTCGCCCTGAGCCAATAGCACACTGCACACCACCGAGGCGCACCAGAGCGAGCGCGCGGCAATCAGACCTTCTGCAACGAGACTGCATTGATTCATGGGGTTCACCTGCGGCTGGCGCCCGTTGGGTCGTGGCACCGGTGCACGCGGTGTGACGATATGGCCCGCGACCCACACTGGGAAACGACCGCCCACGCAATCGCAGTCTATGCGGGTCAGATCGACCTTGACGGCCGCACGGGGACTCGGGATCGTCCTTTGTCCAGAATCCCAGCCAGACGAGACGACCACCCCATGCCGACCTTGCGACGACCCTTGCTTCTCACCCTGCTCAGCCTCTGTGCTTGCGGTACGACCGCCAGCCACGAGCGCACGACGGAACTGGCGACCCAGTTTGCCACCATCAGCGGCAGCCTCACCACGCTGAAGCAACACGTGAACGCCTCGATGCAAGGCATCAGCACCCTAACTGCAAACAGCGGCGGCGATGCGGTCGGGGCCTACGACATGATCAAGACAGCCGCGGCCGAAATCGGCCCGGGCATCGACGCGATCAAGAACGATCTCACGACAGCCGACAAATACGGCAGCGAGCACTTCGACAGCTGGTCGCGGCAGAACGCAACCATCCAAAACGCGGAGTTGCGGGCGCGCGCCTCCGAACGCCAAAACGAGCTGTCGGCCCTCATGCACACGACGTCGGCATCGGTCACCAAAGCGGTCGCCATGGGTCAGGGATTCCAGCAGTCCCTGCAAGACCTGCGGAACTACCTCAGCTCGGACCTGAGCCCAACCGCGATCGGCAATGCGGCCGACCTCATCGCCCGCATCGGCGGCGAAGCGGGCCGCTTCAGCGCGGGCCTCGACTCGGCGCAAAAAGACGCCACCCACATGGCGAACAAGCTGGGCGGCTAGCCCAAACGCCACATCGGCGACGGGTCGGTCGAGGACAACGAAGGACCCCGTCATCGCGAGAGACCGCGAAACAGTGCCTGGACCCTCTGCGGCTGTGCCTTGGCCGGGTCTTCGAGTGGATCTGGCGTGCTCGAGACGTCGTAGAGCTCGACGTCGATCACTTGGTCACCGCGCTCGCGGCCGATCAAGCGCGCGGTGGTAGACCGCACGCTGACGACCTCACCCCAAACCGAGACGGCCACATCCCGCACCGCGTCGCTTTCACCGGTGAGCACAGGGCTTCACCGGTGAGCACAGCGCGCAAGCTCGTTCCGCCGAGCGGCCAGCGCGTGCGCCGGTCCTCGAGCTGACACAGATCGACGAGGGTCGGGTAGATGTCGCTCGCTTCGACCAATGCGTCGATGCGTGAGCCCTTTGGCGTCACCCCAGGTGCGCGCACGACGAGCGGGCTGTGCAGGGCGCGTTCGAACGGCGAGTGCTTGCCCCACATGCCGGACTCGCCGAGATGGCAGCCGTGGTCGCCCCACAACACCACGATCGTGTCTTCGGCCAGCCCTGAGCCGTCGGTTGCATCGAGCGCGCGGCCAACTGTAGGTTGACGTAGCGAACGCAGGCGAGGTAGGCGCGCCGCGCTTGCACGGCCGCATCGCGGGCGAGCAAGGAGCCGCCTTGCGCCGTTGAGGCGACCGCGACGGACCGGGCGTGGCTCCCAAACTGACCCCTGGATGCGTATAGTGCGGTCGCTTGCAACGGGGCAGCGCACCATCACCGAACCCAGAAGCCCATGACGTCACCATTGGCGCGACGAGACTTTGCCCGCGCGGCTGTACTTGCAGCCACCACCGTTGGCATCTGGATGTTCGCCAGGATGCTGTGGTTGAAGGTCGCCCGGCAGTCGCCACCCGAGTACGACGTCGACGCCCTGGAAACGCTCGCCCGCATCAAGCTGGTTGGCGAGATGGGCTGGTCGTTCTTCGTGGACAAGACGATGCCCAGGCTCGGCGCGCCCTATGGGGCTGATTGGTCGAGCTACCCCATGCCGGACGGGCCGGTCTTCTTGCTGTTGGGCCTGCTCGCAAAGATCTTCGGCATGATCGCGGTCGGTCACATCGCCATCCTGTTGGCGCACCTGCTGAACGCGCTGACGTTCTATTTCTGTAGCCGCACGCTCGGGCATCGAGCGCCGTTCGCGGGGTGCGCCGCATTGCTGTTCGCTTTCAGTCACTTCAACATCTCGCGCGGGCTGAGCCATTACTCTTTCACATTGTCGTTCACGGTACCGGCAATCATTTTGGTGGTCTGGATGGTCGGCAGCAGCCGGCGGCTACTGCAGCGGAAACGTTGGCACTTGTTCTGCCTTGCAACCGCCGCGATCACCGCTACTGGCAGTCCCTACTATGGCGTGATGTTCGCGATGCTGCTGGTCGTGGCTCTGAGCTATCAGATCCTGTCTGACCGCCGTAAGAGCAATATTTTTGCCGGGTCTTCCTGCCTGATCGTCTGGGCGCTGGTCGTTGGCGCTTGCAACTATTCATCGATCGAAGTCATGCTCCGAAGCGGAAGCGAGGTCATGGTGCGAAACTACTCGAGCACGGAGCTCTATGGCCTGCGCCCGATCGAGTGGATCACCCCGCCACCGTACCACCGCTTCTCCGGGGCGGCGTTGCTCACGCAGAACTACGCGCGAACGACGATGTTCGAAGGCGAACATGTCTTCTCCTACCTCGGCGTGATTGGGATCGTCGGGCTCGCCATGATCACGATCAGGCTCCTGCGCGCATTGTTCCGCCGACAGGCTGGCTATCGTCCGGCCCACGCATTGACCATTTGCTTCGTCGTTGCCTTCGGTATTGTCGGCGGCCTCAACAGCCTGGTCGCACTCACCGTGACAGAGGTCTTCCGCGCAGGCAACCGCTACACGGTGTTCGTGCTGGCAATCAGTCTCTATGCACTGGCGGCCTGGGCATCCGTGAAATGGCGGCGGCTAGATGTGGTGGCTGCGTATACAATCGCCGCGGCGCTAGTCTGCGTCGGGCTCTGGGACCAGCTGCGCCCGATACTGACCGAGCTGCAGCTGGCGGAACACGCGAAGGCGCCGATGATGGACCAACAGCTTGGCAGGGAGCTCGAGAGCCGGCTCTCCCCCGGAGCGATGGTCTTCCAACTACCCGCGGTACCCTTCCTGGAGCAGAAGGCGATCGTTGGAATGACCGATTACCAACACTTCCGGCCGTACCTCTTCACCAGCAGCCTACGGTTTTCCTATGGCGCCCTGGCCAACGATCGTGCCATGGTTTGGCAACGCCGAGTGGCCAAGATGCCGGCCGCAGAGATGCGGGCAGAATTGGAGTCCGCCGGCTTCTCCGCGGTCGAAATCTGCCGTTCGGCATATCTCGACGGCGCATTGGCCCTGCGGCGCAGCTTCGAGGCGGCTGGCATGCGGGTGATCTGCGAGATGTGGCCGCACACGGTGTTCGGCCTCACGCCCAGCGACTCGCCGCATCTCCCTGCACTCATCGGACCGAACCGCCTCGAGGCATGGGACGCAGTGGCTTGGAATGCGAACAGGCTCGCCATCTTGGAAGGGGCCGGCTGGTTCGTGCCGGAATCGAGTGGCACCTCTTCGTGGCGCTGGGCCGGCAAGGATGCAACCTGCGTACTGTGGAACCCGACGGGAGCGGCGCAGAAAGTCCGGGTCCATTGCAACGTGATGGGCCTGCGCAAGCACTCACTTTCGGTCGTGCTCACCGGCGGCCGCGAGCTATGGCGCGGGCAAATTGCTTTGGTTGGAATCCCCTGCGAGTTCCAGCTGGAGCTGCTTCCTGGCGAAACGGAGCTGCGCTGGATCTACGACGGGCCGCCCGTCCGCCCGTCCCCCGCCGACCGACGGCTGCTCGGTTTCAGGGTCAACGACCTGGTTGTCGAGGAACGGTGAGGTTCGCGTGCTTTCCGGCGAGCCGCAACGCTGGGAGTGGAATGTGAGCACCTATTCCTTACAACTACTTCACGATGCTACCGTGGAACGAGAAGGAAAGTGATCCTGCTGTCATCCTCCTTGCGCCCAAGGCAATCGCGTGTCTGCTGCCACCGTCGCAAAGGTCGCCAACGCGACGCTCGCCAAAATGGGCGCTGTGATCCGCAAATTGTCCGTGGTGATCCCGGTCTATCGGGGCGCAAGTACCATCGGGGCGCTGGTCCAGCGACTCGAAGCGGAGCTACAGGCCGATCGGGAGCTGGAGATCGTACTGGTCAATGACGGCTCGCCCGACAACTCGGGGGCGGTATGCCGTGAGTTGGCACAAACGCGACCGCATGTTCGCTTCGTCAACCTGTCGCGGAACTTCGGCGAGCACAACGCCGTGATGGCTGGCCTCAATCACTGCAGTGGCGATGTCGCAGTGATCATGGATGACGACTTCCAGAACCCGCCAGCCGAGGTGCAGAAGCTCGCTGCCCAGGTGGAACAGGGCTTCGATGTCGCATGGTCTCGCTATGCGATGAAGCACCACGGCTGGATCAGGAACTTGGGCAGCCGATTCAACGATCGCGTCGCAACGTTGATGCTCCGCAAGCCGCCCGATCTATACCTGTCGTCGTTCAAGGCCATCTCCCGGTTCGTGATCGACGAAGTCGTTCGCTACCGCGGTCCGTTCCCCTACCTCGACGGGTTGATCCTGCGGGTCACGCACAACTACACGACGGTGCTCTGCCAACACGACCCGCGACAGGGGAGCAAGTCGGGCTACACGGTGCGCAAACTCGTTTCCCTGTGGTTGAACATGTTCACCGGCTTCTCGGTACTGCCGTTGCGACTTGCTTCATTCGCCGGCATCGTCGTCGCGCTCGCCGGTGTCGTGTGCGCCATCTGGTTCCTGGTCGAACGGCTGTACCATCCCGAGGTCCAGCGCGGTTGGGCTTCGATCATCGTCACGCTCCTGATCGTGTCGGGGATCCAACTGGCGGTGCTGGGCGTGATTGGCGAATACCTGGGCCGGGTGTTCCTACAGGACAACGGCCGGCCGCAGTTCGTCGTCCGCGACCGGGTGAATTGTGGAGGCGACAGCGTCAGCGTCAGCCACAAGGACAGCGACAGGGCAAGGGATGTACGCTAGCTACTCAGGCAAGCGCGTCCTGGTGACCGGCGGGCTGGGCTTCATCGGCAGCAACCTCGTGCACACGCTGGTGGACCTGGACGCGAAGGTGACGATCGTAGACGCGTTGATCCGCAACCACGGCGGTGACGCACGCAACGTCGAGTCGATCGCGGAGCGTATCCATATCCACGTCTCCGATCTCAGGGACGTGAGTGCGCTGCGCCTCTTGGTCAAGGACCAGGACGTCATCTTCCACCTCGCCGGCCAGGTCAGCCACGGCGACAGCATGCGCGATCCGGAACTGGACCTCGCTGTCAATTGCCTGTCGACCATCAACCTGCTGGAAGCCTGTCGGCACAACAATCCGCGCGCCGTGCTGCTCTATGCCTCTACACGGCAGGTCTATGGTCGCCCTGTGCGCCTGCCAGTCGACGAGGACCACCCGACCGTGCCGGTCGACGTCAACGGCATCAACAAGCTGGCTGCAGAGTACTATCACATACTCTATCACCGCACCTATGAGCTGCCATCGGTCGTGTTGCGATTGACGAACACCTATGGACCACGCCAACAGATCAAGAACGACCGACAAGGCTTCACAGGCGTCTTCCTGCGGCGGGCCATGCGCGGCGAGAAGATTCAGGTCTTCGGCGATGGCAAGCAGCGCCGCGACTTCAACCACGTCGACGACGTCGTGCGCGCCTTGTTGGTGGCGGCAGCTACCGAAGACTGCCGCGGGCGTATCTTCAACCTCGGTGCGGTCACTCCTTACTCCCTGAACGACTTCATATCCACTCTCCGGACGCTCCGCCATTTCGAGGTCGAGCACGTGCCGTTCCCGAACGATCGCCGCCTCATCGACATCGGCGACTACTATGGCGACTGGGCCCGATTTGCCGCCGCCACCGGTTGGAGGCCGCAAATCGAACTGAAGGACGGGCTGGCCAGCACCATCGACTTCTTTGAGCAGCACGCGGAGGTGTACCTGCGATGACCCCCATCCACATGTTCGAATACCGCGAGCAGCTCGCCGCGCTGCGACCGCACTGCGGCCCGAACTGCTCGCGGCGATGACCCGGGTCCTCGATTCGGGAACCCTGATCCTAGGTCCGGAGGTCGAGCGGTTCGAACAAGCATTTGCCGCGACCATCGGCGCACCGGCATCACACCCGAGCTCTGCGATGTCGATCCCGACACCGCGGTGGACCCAGTTGGACCCAGTGCAGGCAGCGCTTCTCGGTGTCAAGTTGCCGCACCTGACTCTATTCGTTGCCCACCGCCGGGAGTTGGCAGCCCGGTACGACAGCAAGCTGTCGCCGCGCATCCGACGCATCGTTACTGGGCAGGATGTTGCCCACGCTCGCCATCTGTAGCTGTAGTCGCTTGCGTGCCGGCGCGCGAACGAGTGCGGGAGGCCCTGCAGCAGCGGGCGATCTTCACCGGCGTGCACCACCCCGAGCCGATCCACCGCATGCGCGGCTACTCGTTCCTCGGGCTCGCCGCCGGCAGCCTGCCGCATACCGAGACCCTGGCTGAACAGGTGCTGTCACTGCCACTCTACCCCGAACTGAGCGACGCCAGCGTCGATAGGGTTTGCCGCAGAACTCAACGCGCTGGTCGGCTGAGGTGCACGCGCCCGGCAGGCGGCTTGCTGCAGGTTCACGCATCTGCCTGGCCCGGCGCCGCCGCGCGCCGGCGCCCGATCAGGAACAACGAACTACCGAATGGCTTCTTGCGCAGCAATGAGTTCTCGGCGCGGGTTAAGGCAAGCAGCGTGCGATTGAGCCAGGGGGGCGGCAGCGAGATGTCGGACTGTACGACGAAGTTGGCGTCACGGCGCATGACTCGCCGCTGCGCCGCGCGCGTGGCATAGATCATGGGGGCCAAGACGAATGGCCAATAACACTCGCGCACGACCTCGAACCACGGATCGCGCAACAATCGCCGGGTGTCGGTGCGGGAAAACCGCTCGCGGAGTCCGACGCTGACATCGTGGATACCGGCAAACGCACGCAATGCCGGCAAGTTCAGGATCAGCAACCCGCCAGGTCGCAGGACGGCGGCACACTGCCGCACGACGTCTTCCTGCTGAGCATGGTCCAGGTAACACAAGGTGTCGTTGCTGACAATGACGTCTGCGGAACGGTCCGGGTACAGCGAACCGATGTCGGTGAGATTGCCAGGCTGCACGTCGAGGTCGCGCTCGCGGCACCACGCCACGGCGTCCGCGGACAGGTCGAAGCCACGGATGCGGCGGTAACCATGCGCGCGCAAGAACAGTGAAAGGCCACCGGTGCCGCAACCCGCGTCGAGGATGTCCTTCTCAGTGCCCGGTCCGTGAGCGCGGATCGCATCGAGCACGAGATGGTGCAGCCCGCGGTACCACCACAGCGCCCCCTCCACCTCGGCC
>JBDSBS010000799.1:0-3925 GCA_039921435.1 Planctomycetota bacterium
TCTTCGGCAGGTTGCTCAGGTCGAGTGTGCGCAGAGTCGGCATCTTGGCGAACGTCTCGCCGACCGCATCGGTCAACGACTCCGAGCCACCGAGCAGCAGCGTCTCGAGCTTCAGCTTCGCCAAGGCCGCGACACTCGCATCCGTGATGCCGATGCCGTCCTGCACGGGCGGCGGTGGCGTCTCTTCGCCACCGGCCGGGAACTCGCTCAACGTCTGGCCGCGGAAGCGTCCCTGGCAATCGCGCAGGTCGAGGTAACGCAGCTCGCTGAGTTTGGCGAGGTGCATGACGTCGGCCGCCGACAGCGTCGTGCAGCCGCGCAGTTCAAGCCGGCGCAGACCCGTGATCTTGGCGACCTCGGCCAGCGCACGGCCGTGAAAGTTCATGCAGTGCGACAGCGACAGTTCACGCAGGCTGCCCAGATGGTTGAGCCGTTCGACCGCGGGTGACTCGACGCCGCTGTAGGTGAGGTCGAGGTGTTCGAGCATCGGCAGCGCTTCGAGCGATGCGAACCCATTGCCCTTCACCTCGTGGCAACCCGCGAGCGACAGCCAGCGCAGGTTGGGCACACCGCTGAGATGGAACAGGCCCTTGTCGGTGATCTTCAGGCTCACCGCGTAGCCCTGTTCGTTGACGTCCATGCCACTCAGGTCGATGCGCTGCAGCTTGCTGAAGTGGGGAATGTGCTTCATCGCCTCGTCGTCGAAGTCGAAGCAGCGCAGGTTGACGACAGAGGCCGGGATCGAATCGATGCTCGCGGGGCCGTGAGCTTCGTACGATTCGATGGGTGCCTCTGGATCTTGGGCCGCGCGTGGCACGTCGCGGTCGCGCAGCAGTGCTGTGCCGAGTGCAGCACCCGCCGCGAGCGCCACGAGCGCGGCCGCGACCCAGCGAGTCCGGTGCACGCGGGTGCGGGCAGGTCTTGCCGGTCGCTCGGCGTCGAGCGTCACGCCGCCGAGCACTTCTGCGAGCAGCCAATCGAGCTGCCGTTCGCGCGCCACCGCCATCGTCGCTGTTATCACCTTGCTCATGGTCGTCTCCGTTCGATGCATGTGCGCAGCGCCTGCCGGGCGCGTTGCACGAGCGTTTTGGTCCCATTGGGTCGCAGCCCGATCTGCGCGGCCACATCGTTCCAGCCAAAACCGTCGCGATAGTGCAGCTCAAGCGCCTTCTTGCTGCGCGGCTGCAGTTGCTGCAGGCAGTTGTGCAGGCGCGCGAGCAGCTCTTCGCCTTGATCGGCATCGGCGGTGGCGAGCCAGAGTTCGTCGACGGCGACCGCGACCTCGCGTTCGCGCCGCCGCTGCCACCAGCGCCGCGAGCGCAGCCACATGTTGCGCGCGACGCCGCGCAGGAACGCGCGCGCTGCGTTGTCGTCGGCAGGCAGATCGCTCGTGCACCCGACCAGCATCGTCTCCTGCGTCAGGTCGTCTGCTTCGGTAGCGTCGGCGCCCAAGGCACGCAGGTAGCGCCAGATCGCGGTCCGGCACCGTTCGGCGGCGTTTCGGGGTGCCTCGGGCGCGTGGCAGCTGAGGGCGGTTTGCACTGGTGAAGAGTCGTCGGGGCCGGCGCATGCTATTCGGAAAAACTCGAATCGGCTCCGCCGGGCCTTGGCACGTCGAATGGGCGGCGAGGTGCAAGTCGAGCCTGGACCGGGCGAAGCGGGGCCGCCGGCGGCCGTCGCAACTTTCTCGAGCAATGGGCGGTCGCTCTTGCGCGCGAGGCCGCTGCTGCTGCAGAACCATGAAGACCACACACATCCTGGCGGCCCTTGTCCTGCCCACGTGCCTCGTTGCCCCTGCGTCGGCGCAGGTGCAGATCCCCATCAACCCCAAGGCGACGTACTTGCGCACCGACAGCGACCCTGGCGCGTTGCCGTCGCCGGCCATCCCGCTGAGCGCCATCGGAGCGGTGCCGGGTCAATGGCTCAGCATAGCGACCGCCGGCGCCTACTCGGACGGCAGCAGCGGTGACACCAAGAAGGACCTGCTTTGCGTGTTCAGCAGCAACCCGACCCTGTTGACCAATGCACCCGGCCTCGTCAATCGCGTGCCGGGCGCCATCACTGCGGGCGCGTCCTTCGTCTCCGGCAACACCTACTACGGCTCCATGTCGACCGACCTCGCGGCAGACTTCGTGGTCGCCAGGACCAACTGGACCAACGGCGGGCAGGTCAGGGTGCCTGCTGGGGCGGCCTATGTCTTCTTCTCCGTCTACGACTCGACCAACAACTGGACGTACTTCAGCAACAACGTCGATCCCAACATGGACTACTTCGCCGTGTTCACGGCGGGCAATCCGGCGACGTTGCCAGGTACTGGCGAGCATCCCCAGCTTCGCACTGGTGTGAGCGGAACGCCGACAGCCACACCGGACGTGAAGCCGGCGAACGCGTTCTCCACGGTGTCGGTCGAAGTGGCGCAGCGCTGGGGGGCGTCGACCGGCGAACTGTTCATCGTCGGAGCCAACATCTTCCCGACCGGTGGCGCGCCGCCCGTCGGACCGCTGCCCGACTTCTACATGGGCAGCGGTTTCGTGTTGGTGCAGGTCGGTGTCATGACCGCCGCGCCTGGCCTGTGGAGCTTCTTCGTGCCACCCGGCAACGCGGGCACGACGGTGATCTTGCAGGGCTTCTTCCTGACCAACACGGCGCGCAACGGTTTGCTGTCGGCCTCGGACGCCCACCGCATCGAACTGCTCTGAGTTGGGTCGGCCGCGGCAAGGCTACGACTTGCTGCGGGCTGGCCTGGGATCGGGAATTCGCAAACGGCTGCACGGAACGCCGACCGGCGCCACATCAGGGGGGTGCCATCCGGCACCCACACCATGAATACCCTGATGAACGCGTTGCTTCCCTGGTTCCTCTGCTCGATGCTCGGCGGGCCAGCCCAGACGGTGGGTCCAGCCTCGGATCGCGCTGTTTGCTGTTGGTGCAGCTCGCTGCCCTGCTGCGAGGAGCCGTGCTCGTCACAGTGCTGTGAAGAACCGTGCTGTGACGAACCGTGCTGCCCGATCTGCTGCGAGCCCGGTTCCGGCTGCTGCGAAGTCGCCCTGCCGCAACCCGAGGCCTCCAGCTCGGGTTGCTGCGCGCCAGCTGCCCCCGCCACCAAGCCAAGCGGCGGTTCGTGCCGCGGCGGCTGAGCGCTACGCTCACACCGCGATGACTGCGTCGCTCGGCGCTGACGAGTTCGTAGAAGCGTTCACCCAACACGGGCGCACGCTGTGGGTGCTCGCTGCCGCCTGGGTCGGGCGCAACGACGCGCAGGATCTCGTGCAGGAGGTCGCGCGGGTTGCTTGGCAACGGCGAGACCAGTTCGCCGTTGGCTCGGACCTGCGCGCGTGGCTGTCGCAGATTGCGCGCCACATCGGCGCCAACTGGCGGCGGCGATTGCGGCCCGAGCTGCGTGCACCGGCGGACTTGCCCGACGCCGCGGCGCCGGCGCCAGCGCCAGCGCCGGCCATTGTCCCGTGGCCATTCGACGTCGATCGGCACGGCTTGTCGGACGAACTTGTGCGGGCACTCGGCACCTTGCCCGAGCCCGCGCGCGCGAGCCTCTTGTTGCACGTGGTCGCCGACCACAGCTTCGCCGAGATCGGCAAGCTGCTCGAGTTGCCGGAGAACACGGTCTCGAGCCACGCGCGCCGCGCGCGCCTTGCCCTGCGCGCGGCCCTCGCGGCCACTTCTTTGCATCCATCCTCCGTGCCGGAGTCGTCATGAACGAACAACTCGACAACAGCCCGGGCCAAGGCCCCGATAACCGACTCGACGAGGAGCTGCGCCGTGCGTTTGCACCACCGCCCGAGGCTGTGTTTGCGGCGCAGGCCCGGTCGATCGCGACCGCGCCTGCCGGGCGCCCCGTCTGGCCGTGGCTGTTGGCGGTAGCCGTGTTGTTCGTTGTGACGTCCTTCGCGATCGATCGTGCACGGCG
>JBDSBS010000800.1:0-4162 GCA_039921435.1 Planctomycetota bacterium
AGTGGTCTGCGCGAAACCGCGCCTAATCAGGGCTGCCCCCTGCCCCCGGTCGTGCACCTGACTGATGCACACCTTCGTGCGGCAAGGAACCTGATGCACAACCGACTTCCCTCGAACCCGTTCGCCCCGAAACCTCCCCTCTACCCCTTCCACAACCGGCAGCAGAAGAACCGGTTCTTGCAGCTCGTGCGCGAGTTCCTTGGTCGCGACGGCAGCCCCGTCGCGATCGAGAACGGAATGGCAGTGGTCGAGGGCGGACGCGGCGTGCACGGTCTCCAGAACCTGGCGCAGGTCTGCCACCAATCGCCGTTCGCGGCTTGGCCCGGCATCATCGCCGAACACCTCGGCAAGTCGGACGAAGGTCGACTCGAAGCGGTTGTCGGCGACGTGCTGACGAGCTTCGAACGCAGCAGAGACCAGCTCTGTGTGCGCGTCTACCCGAAGGAGTTCGCGGTCGGTCCCCTGCAGCATCACATCGTGCATCGCTTCGATCTACCGGAGACGTGCACCGTGCTGGCGGTCGACATCGGACCTTCCATCATTCCCGTGCCGACGCCGGTCGCCGAGGCGTGGGGGGTGCCGCTGCCGATGCTGTTCGAGTGCGCATTGCAGAACCTGCCCAACCTCGGCAAGCCGCGCTGGGAACGATTGCAGCTCCCGCCGAGCCGTTGCGGTGCGATCGACTTGTTGCACGACGACTTCCACGCGACTTCGCACGCGCTGCGCCCGGCGGCGTTCCAGGGTCGCACGGGGCAGTTCGGCAACCTGATCGGGCTGCCGGCGCGCGGCGTGCTGATCAGCCACGCGATCGCCGCGATGCCCGCGATCTCGACCATCGAAGCGATGCTCGCCATCACGACCGGCAAGCACCGCGACGGCCCCGGCTCGATCACCCCGCATCTGTTCTGGCGAACGCCCGAGGGTCAGTTCTATCTGCAGCAGGGCAGCACCGAAGGAGGCCGCGTGCGGTTCGTACCGTCGCCGGAGTTCGTCGAGTTGTTGGTCCGGTTGAAGGGAGAGCGGCCGTCGCGCGACGAAGGGTGACGCGGGACCGCTGGTTCGAGCCGACGCACGGGCTCGGCTCGCCCAGGCGTCCGCCGCTATAGCCGCCGAGCACGAGATCTGGGTCGAGATCGCCATCGATGTCGAAGGCCAGCAGCTGACTGCCGACGGCAGTCGCGGGCAGTTCCTTGGATTGCGACGGTCGAAACGTAGCCGGAGCGGGAGCTGGGAGAAGGGTGCCCGCGCCGCTTCGCGAGCCGGGCGACTCAGAACACTTGAATGATGAAGTCCGCGTGCGGCTGCGTGACCGAGCCGAAGATGGAGCCGAGTGCCGTGTTCAGCTCGATCAGGTGCATCACCTGCAGCGCCAGGTGGCGCTCGTTTGGCTGATAGACGGTGCCATAGGGATATGCGACGTTCGGCGTGGCCGTCATCTCGATGTGGCCGCCGAGGATGTCGGTGATTGGGTTGTTGCCCGCGAACGCGACCAGCCGCGCGATCGAAGCCTTGTAGGCGGTCAGGTCCGAGATGAACAAGAACCCCGGATACAGCGTGTCGCCCGAAAACAGCGCGCCCGTTTCCCGGTCGTAGGTCGCGATGTGCGCCGAGTGGTGGCCCGGCACCGGCGTGATGTCGACCGTGCGTCCACCGAGGTCGTAGCTGACGGTCTGCGTAGGCCAGCTCGTGATGCCGAAGAACGCCTGCAACGCACTGATGCTGGTGCCGACGACGGTCGTGTTGGGCTGGCCCACGAACTGGCCGTTGGCCTGCGTGTGGTCGCCGTGGCCGTGCGTGTGCGCGACGATGAGCTGCAGGTCGGGCAGGTTGTTCGCGAGTTCGTAGGCATCGAGCAATGCCTGCACGGTTGCTTGCAATGGAAAGAGGGCTGCCGATGCCGTCGCACCCGTGTCGAGCAGCAGCGCCTTCGTATTGCCGGCCAGCAGGTACATGAACGGCGCCTCGAAGTTCAGGCAGGCGTTCTGGCGCAGGATCCACGTGCGCGGCGAATAGGCGTGCACCTGGATGGGCGGGTCGGTGTTGGTGCTGCAGTTCGAAGACCCGTGGATCCAACTCGCTGGGAACGTGCCGCCGGAAGGTGGTGCTGTGCCGATGCGCAGGGCGACTGCGTTGCTGACGTCGAGGGCCAGGCTCGTGACGGGGCCAGTGCCCGTAAAGGCCGCTGCTTGCACGACCAACTGAGCGCCGCACATCGACGGGTCGGCGGGCACGTTCACCGGGATGGCGGCTTGCCCGTTTGCGGCGGTCGTGAAGGACGCGGCGGTGTTCAGTTCGCTGAGGTAGATGGCGCACCCCGAGAATGGGATCGACGTGCCGGTGTCGGGGCTGTGGAACAGAATGCCCGGCACGGCTGGGCCGATGCCCGCGACCGTCAACGTCATGGTGGAGCCGAGGATCGGCAGAGTCGACGCGAGCGTTGCGCTCAAGCAAGGAGTGCCGAGCCCGGTTGCGCTGGCCGTTGCGCAGCCGCCGCCCTGAGGGGCTGCCGCGAGAAGGCACGCAGTGGTCAGGGCGACGAAGCAGGGGGTGAGTACTCGCATGGTGACGATGACCGGCTGGGAGGGGGGCTAGTTCGGGGGGCCGCATGCTATCGCAACCTCGTCGGTCGGTTGCTTGGCGCGACCACTGCGGTCGTCGTTCGCGGCGCAACTCCTGGCGCGTCCATGCCACCGGCGAATCCGCTCCGCCGAGTGTCACAGGCAACGGCGAGGGAGACCTGGATAGTGCGCATCGTGGTAAACCCCGAGTTGATTCACGCCAGGGCTAGACAATACTGCCCTCGCCGCAACTGACTTCGGTCTCTCGTCCCTGCCCCCGGGATACCGCGGTTCTTCACCCACGTCGGCCAGTTGCCGACGTCAGCCCGCCGAGGGTCCTCCCATGCGATTGTCTCCGCTTTGCGCGAGCGTTGTGCTCGCCGTCTCCTCTCTTGCCCAGGCTCCATCGCACCAGTATCCATCCGGATCGCCGGATTCATTCCACTCCAAGTCGGCCTACGCCGCGTTCCAGCGTGACACGTTGGGCCCCTGGGTCGTGCAGTGGAATCCGGCGACCTCGACGCCTAGCGCCATCTACGGCGCGGGCCTGCCGATCGCCGACTGGCGCGAGAACACGCTCGACGAAGCGCGGCGCCACGCCAACCGGGTGTTGGTCGACTACCACGAGCTGCTCGGCCTCGGCACGTCGGAGTTCCGCGAGACCATCGGTGCGCGAATGGGCCGCACCTGGTCGTTCACGTTCGAGCAGTTCTTCCACAACCTGCCCGTCATCGGTGGCCGCGCCGACGTGCGCGTCAACATGAAGGGTGTAGTCGCCATGATGGGCAGCCGCGCCTGGCCGATTCCCGCCAACTTCGACACGACGCCGCGCATCGGCGCCGATGTCGCGACGGCGTTCGCCTGGCAGGCGCTCGAAGCGCCTCTGACGGGCGTGTCGCAGCCGGCTCCCATCGAAGCACCTCGCCTCGTGATCTGGGGTGATGTCGACGCCGCCGACGAAGCGCCCTTTGCGCTCGCGTGGGAAGTGTCGGTCAGCAACGTCGACCTCAATGGTGTGGGCCCGATCGGCCGCTACTACGTCGATGCCAAGACCGGTGCCGTGCTGCACTATCGGAATGACAAGCACGAATGCGGCTACGCGGGCTGCACGAACGCGCTGCACGGCAAGGTGCGCGCCGAGGTGATCGGCCCGATCCAGCCCGCCGCGCTGCCGGTGCCTACCACGGTCACCGTGATGGCCTGGACGCGCACCGGCTTCGACGCCCAGAGCGCCCTGGTCAACATCCCACTGCAAGATCTCGTGCTCTCGGTGCCCGGTGTGGGCACGCGCACGACCGACGTCAACGGCGAGTTCTCGATCGACATCGCCTCGCCCGTGTCGATCGCGGTCGGCACTCTCGACGGAACCCACTACGCTCCCATCGCCGGCGTCAACGCGCCCTCGGGCAGCTTTACCGTGACACCCGGCGTCAACGCGACGATCCAATTGCTGACGGCGGCGGCGACCACCAACGAAGCCGCGCACACGACGGCGGCCTACTGGATCGATCGCACGAACGTTTGGGCGCGCGCGATCCTCGGCACCAGCGGCACCATCCCGAGTGCGATGAATACGATCAGTGGCATCGCGCCGACGGTCAACC
>JBDSBS010000801.1:0-5875 GCA_039921435.1 Planctomycetota bacterium
GCAGCACGACCGGCATCAGCAGTAGGCTCCAGCCCGGCTCCAGCACCCCGGCGGCCCAGCCGAACGCGACGCAGACCACGCTCCCGACGACGTAGACCATCAGCGACACGAGGATCACGGGAACGGGCAGGAGCTGGCACGGGAAGGCCACCTTCTTGACGAGGTTGCCGTTGTCCACCACACACGTGCAGCTTCGCGAGATGCCCTCGTTGAGCGACGCGAAGCCGATGACACCGCTGAACAGATAGATCGCAAACTCCTGGGACGGCGCGGCCCCGGCCTTGTTGAAGAGGTAGCCGAAGACGAGGTAGTAGACGATGAAGAGGAAGATCGGGTGCACGAGCACCCAGAACAGCCCCAACACCGAGCCTCGGAATCGTCCGAGCAGTTCGCGGCGGAAGAAGTTGCCGACGAGGTAGCGATTCCGCCAAATCGCGAGCGGGTAACCCAGAACTGGCAGCAGGTTGGCCAGGAACGTATGCCGAGCCGTCTCGGCCGAATAGGTCTTCTCGACCGGTGCAGATCCAGAGGTCATGTGGCTAGTCAGAGTGAATCGGCACCATGCGCCGAGCAAGAAAAGCCCAAGGCGGTGATACCGCAACCGAAGCCATGACGGGGGCCATGGACTGTCGCGCTTCGCGACGTTCCGCGGCGACGAGGATTTTTTCGACAGTTGCGCGCGCTGCACGCTGGCAACCTGATGGACGTGAGTCGGCCACGGCAAAGGCTATCGCGACCCCGGCGCCAAGCGCCTGACGAGCTTCTCACCGAGGATCGCTTCGCGCTCCGAGTCCTGGCCGTCGGACGACCAGTCCTCCTCGCGGGGATCCATGGAGTATCGCAAGTCCTTGACCTTCTCCTGACGGATCGCATAGCGGATCGGCCAGCCCGCCGCGGTCGAGCCCTCGTCGAGCAGGATCTCGACGACGAGGCGATAGCGCCCGGGGCGTCCAAGGCCGAGTTGGCGCTGGCGCCAACGCGACTGCCAAGTGCCGAGCCCACGGTCGGTCGCAGTGACGTCCGCCGTGAACCCATCCCGGCTCGCGATGTACTGGAGACCGTCGTAGGCCTCGCCGAGGGCCATCGGCGCAGTCTTGATCTCGCGCCAGTCGGTCACCGTGCCGCACGCGGACAGCAGCGCGGAAAGCGCGGCGAGGAGCACGAGACGGGTTGCGGACTTCATCGGGGCGAAGAGTATACAAACGCCGCGTGCGTCCCCCATCGCCATTCCTGTTCGACCTCGACGGCACGCTGGCGGACACGCTGGCCGACATCGCCGCTTCTGCAAACCATGTTCGCGCGGTGCACGGCCTGCCGGAACTGCCAGCTGCGCGGGTGCAGACGTTCGTCGGCGACGGCGCGCGGGTCTTGCTCCAGAAGGTGCTCGACGGGGCGTTGCCAGAAGCGGGCGATCGGCGCGAACTGGCGCTCGACGGGGCCTTCGCGACGTTCGTCGCCCACCACGCCCTGCAGTGCACGCGCGAGGTGTGCCTGTTCCCCGATGTGCGCGAGCACCTGGCGGTACTGCGAGGGCGCGGTCACGCTCTAGCCGTCGTCACCAACAAGCCCGAACGTTTCGCTCGAGCCATCGTGCAGCATCTCGAATTGCAGGCGCTGCTGCCCGTCGTCGTCGGCGGCGACACGTTGCCGCAAAAGAAGCCCGACCCGGCCCCACTGCGCCACGCGCTGCGCCTGCTCGGTTGCGAGTACGACGAGGGCACGATGGTCGGCGATGGCGTGCAGGACCTGCGCGCCGGCAAGGCACTCGGCCTCGGCACGGTGGCCTGCCTGTTCGGTTTCGGCGATCCGGTGCAGTTGCGGGCGGAAGGTGCAGACAGCTACTGGCGCTCGTTCGGCGTGCCCTCGGAGCCCGACGAGTTCACCGGAACAGTTTGACGAGTCCCTGCGTGAAGCGGTCTTCGAAGCAACCGCGGTAGGCCTGCGCCAGGATGCGCAGAGCATCGAACACGCCGACGCGAGGCTGCTTGGCCGAGTAGATCTTGTCGAACGTGTCGGCGAGTCCGACGACGCAAGCGAGGTCGGGTATCTGCGCACCGCGTTGTCCCTGGGGAAAGCCAGAACCATCCGACCGCTCGTGGTGCGACCGCACGGCGTCGATCACTCCAGCCGGCAGGCCGAGCCCACGCAGGTAGTCGGCCCCGCGAGTCGTATGTTCGGGATCGTGGTCGAGGTCTTCGTGGCCCACCTTGCCGACGTCGTGCAACAGACCGGCGAGGCCCGCCCACAGCAGCGTGCCGGCGTCGGCGCCGAGCACGTTCCGCGCCAACCCCATGGCCAGGAAGCTGACCGTCAGACTGTGCTGTGCCAGCCCCTCGCTGGACGACATGACGGTGCGAATGGCCGCAAAGGCCTGCGTCTCGCGCAGGAGCAAGCCGCTCGTCGCCATCACTACCTTCTGCGCACGCTGCACTGCAGCGCGATCCGGCGAGGCTCTGAGCAGGTCCTCGGCGACCGCTTTGGCGACGCCATACAACACGACGGAGCGGCGATCGAGCGGCATGTCGCGATCGAGCAGGATCTGATTCAGCGAAGACTCGACGCGGCTGAAGTAGGCGGAGCGGTCCGCGTCGCGGATGAACAGGCGGGTAATGCCCTCGGCCTGCAGGCGGCCGACGTGCGACTCGTCGAGCGCAAAGTCCGTGGGCCGATAGAGCACCCACGTGTTGTTCGCGGTGCACAGGAAGAGCGGGAACGGCAGCGCCTGCTTCGCCACGAGGCCCGTGACCGGCACAGCCATGTAGGGCGCCGCGCTCGCATCGGATGTCGCAACCGTGCCCATCACGCATTGCGATCGGCCTGGCGAGCTTGCTGGCTTGATCGCGTCGCGGACCGGCCGATGCCAACCAGGACAGGCGGCGCAGCGGCCATACGACTGGAGGTCAGAGCTTGTCTAGCCGGCTAGCGAGGCCAGCGGGCTAGCGAGGCTAGCGTGCGTCCTGCGCTTTCGGGGCTTTGGGGCTTCGGGGCTTCGGAGCTTCGGGGGGACGATTCGCGTTCCACCCGCTACACTGCCCGCCGCACCGGCCCGGAGAGGCCGAACCCCGGAGGCCAATGCGTGCCATCGTCGTCTGCTCACTGATCCTCGTTTCCCTTCTCGCTTGCCTGGCGTGGTGGTTCGCCGCCGACGATGAAGTCATCTCGCCCGATGCCGTACGGCGCGAAACGGCCGCGACCCAACGCGCCGCCAACCTCGCCGCCGAGGGTGTCGCGACGTCGTCCACGAAGCCGGCAGCGCCAGGCGACGGCAGCACCCGAACCGCCGTCGAAGCCACGCTGAAATCCGTCGGCGCCGCCGATGCACCGGTTGGATTGACCGGCCGCGTCGTCGACGAGCACGGCTCGCCGATCGAGAAGGCGGTGGTGATGGCGACCCCGGCCAACTGGTACGAGGGCTTCGATTCGGGGGAGCTCGACATCGGCGACCCGGCCAAGGTGCGCGAACGGGTGCAGGCCGTGCTGGGCCGGCGACGTTCGATCGAGACCGACGCCGACGGCAAGTTCCGTCTCGCCGTCGCGGGCCCTGCCAAACAGATCGAGCTGCGCGTGCGCGCTCGCGGCCGAGTCGCTGTGCACCGCAACGTCGAACGACCGGCGAAGGTCGACGTGGATCTCGGCAACCTGACGCTCGCGCTCGGTGCGGTAGTCGCGGGACGCGTCGTCGATCCGTCGGGCCAACCGGTCGCGGCAGCGAGGGTGTCCCGTGTCGACAAGGACGAGGGCTACTGGGGCTACGACTTCGAGTCGCCTGGCAGCGATGCGTATCGGGACTTGCAGGCCGGCGACGAGGCGGTCACCGACGACGACGGCGCGTTCGAACTGCCGAACGTACCGGCGGGTGGGTTTGGGCTGCGCGTCTGGCACCACCTACATCCACCGGCACGACGCGACGGGCTGACGGTTGCCGCGGGTGCTTCACTGTCCGACGTCGTGGTCGTGCTCGACCACGGTGCGACGATCAGTGGCCGGGTCACCGGCGCACCGACTGGCGAACGCCTGCACGCGATGGCAGCGATGCGTCCTGACGAAGCGACGAAGGACGGGACGTCGTCGTTTCTCACCGAGATGTTCGCGAGCGACACAGCACCGCCATATGGCCAGCGCACCGCCCCCGTGGACGCCGCTGGCAACTTCGTGCTGACGGGACTCGCGGTTGGCAAGTCTTATCGCGTGTGGGCCGTACAGATGATGCGCGATCGTGCGGGTCCGGCCACCTGCGCAGCCGCGATCGACACCACATCCGGCAGCCGCGGCATCACGCTGCGTTACGACAGCGGCGTGACGATCACGGCCCGCCTCGTCGACGAACGCACGGGCGCTTCGATCGAAGCTGCGTGGGTGCGCCGGCAGCTGGTCGGCGGCGACCCAAATGCCAACCGCGAGTTCGACTACTTCGACCAGCACAGCAACGCGCCGCTGCCGTGCCCCGACGGTCATCTGACCCTGCCGAACCTGCGGCCCCGGCCAAAGCAGACCTTGACGCTGGCCGTCGAAGCAATCGGCTACACCGCGTGGACGCGCGAGAACATCGCGCTGCCGACGACCGGCCCGCACGACCTCGGCACCGTGCGCCTTGCGCCCAGACCGGTCGTGCGCGTTCTCGTCACGGCCGCGGGCCAGCCCCTCGTGGGCGCCACGGTGCAACTCCAGGCAGTGCAACTCCAGGAAGGGAACCCCGACCGCACCCGCGGCAAGCCGAGCAGCCCAGCCCCGCTCACCGCCAAAACCGATGACCAGGGGCGCTGCACGATCAACAGCAGGGGCGGCGTCGAGGTCCGCGTGTACGCCACGGCGACCGAACTGGCGCCGTTCGCGAGCGACGCGCTGACGCTGCCCGAGGACGAAGACTTCGAGTTCCATGCCCAGCTCGTGCAAGGTGGCGTCGTGCACGTGACAGCGCAGGATGCCGACGGCGTTATCGCCGCCGGCGTCTCGGTGCGGCACCGCCCGCCGAACGGTGGCACCACGAACAAGAAGGCCGACGCTAGTGGCCGCGTCACGTTCGCGCAGCTAGCACCGGGGCAACACCGCTTCCAGATCAGCGCCGGTCGCTCCGCGGAGGAGTTCGGCATGCCGGGCACACGCAGCGCCGCTGCCGACGAACCCGGCTGGCAGAGCCTCGACGTCACCGACGGCAGTGTGCAGGCGCTGGCCCTCGAGCAACAGCCACAGGCGAGCCTATCGGGCGTCGTGCGCGAGAACGGTCTCCCGCTCGCGGGGGCGCGCGTCGGCTTCGTGCGTGGCACAAGTGCGGCAAGCGACCCCAATGCGCAGCGCCAGGAGATGATGATGCGCCAGTTCGAGGGCAGTGCCGGTGCCGTCGTCACCGACGACGCCGGGCACTACGAACTGAAGGGACTGCCGGCCGGCGAACATGGCCTGCAGGTGACGCATGAGAACCGCGTGATGCCGGCGAGTGCCCCTGTGTCACTGCGCATCGGGGACAACATCGCCGACGTCGATCTCTCGACTGCGATCGTGCGCGGCACAGTGCGCGATCCAGCCGGCAAGCCCATCGCCGAGGCGAGTGTCAGCATCACGACGTCGGCTCCAAACGGTGCTCCCGGCCGCTCGCGATCGGGCAAGACCGACCCCGACGGACGCTACGAATTGCGCGGCGTGCAGAACGACACCGACCTGATCCTGCGGGCCCGCGCCAAGGGCTTTGCCGAGTCTACCGCGGTGACCGTGCGGGTGGCCGCTGGTGCGGCGCGTGAAGACGTCGGCATCACCCTCGCAGCCGCTGGCCGCATCGAAGTGCGGACCGCGGCCGAGGGTCGGCTGCGGCTGTCTGCCCGTCGCGAAGGCGCCGACGCCAAGGACCCGCGGCCGCCGTCGGCGAGCGCGACGGTCAACG
>JBDSBS010000802.1:0-7008 GCA_039921435.1 Planctomycetota bacterium
TACACGGTGCCCATGCCGCCGCGGCCCGCCTCCTCGAGCACGTTGAACCCAGTGATGACGCCGAGGTCGCGCGGGGGGGCCTTTTGCGGCGCCAGGATGACCACTTCGCGCGCGTGCTCCAGCATGCGCTGCGCAGCTCCACGCAGATGCTCGCGGCCGACAAGGAGTGCGTCGAGGTCGAGAGGCGCGCCCGTGCTGCAAGCACGCACCGCGAGTTCGTAGACTTCGTCCAGGCACTGCTCGTCGGCCGGCGAGAGGCTGTCAGCGTTCATGGTCGTAGGGTCACGGGCGAGGAGGAGGCACATCGATCCAACGGAAACCGGCGGTGGAACCGTCGCCAATTCCTGGTGCGGAGTTGCGCGGAGTAGCCTTCGCCCGATCAATCGCCATGCGGTCCACACTCGTAGCATCGAGCAGCGCACGCAGCCGCACACGATAGAGCTCCGCACCAGTCCGGAAACGGTGGCGCACTGCGGACTCGCCGAGCTGTAAGCGTGTGGTGATCTCACCGATCGTTAGGTCGTCGAACAGCCGCAGCCGGACCACGTCCCGCACTTCGTCCGGCAGGGACTGCAGTGCCTCCTCCATCGCCCGCGCTCTCTCGCGCTCGACCGCGGTGCGGCTCGGAGTCGTGCTGCCCCAGGGCTCGACGGCATCCCCCGGCCCGCCCGAACTGCTCGCGCGGTGACCCGCGGGCGGCAGCGTGGTCAGCCGCCGCGAGTCACGCTTCTTGGCGCGATCGTGATCGCGATGGTCTTCGACGCAGTTCTGCGCGATGCGCAGTAGCCAGTGTCGAAACGTGGCCACGTCCCGCCACTCGAACTCCGCCCGCGCCTGCCACGCCCTGAGCAGTGTCTCCTGCCACACATCCTCGGGTGCGAACCTCTGGCGCAATTCTTGGCCCATGCGACCGCCGATCGCGACCAGGATCGACGCGGGGTTCGCCGCTGCCACGGCGCTGCACCAAAGGTCGGGATCCCCGGAGGCGAAGCTGTGGGCCATAGGACGCAGACTATATCTGGAAGCCGACGAGGCGCTGGCGTCACGGATGCGAGTTTTCGCGACGCTGCCTGACACGCCTGCCGTTCTTCATTCCAGCGTCCTCGCCCAGCGGCTCCTCCGCACTCGAGTTCGCCACTCCTCACCCCGAAACTGCAAAAGGATAGGTCGTCCATGAAGTTCCTCATTCGCTCCCTAATCGCGTCCGCGTTGCTCGTCACGGCCGTCCCCGCCCAGGCCAATGTTCCGTTCAGCGGCGTGTTCGCCGGCACGGGCAGCCCCGTCGCCACGGTCATTGGCCATTCCACCCACATGGGACGCATCACCGGCACGGCGGTGGTGGTGATGATCACGCCCACCGGCTTCATCGGCATGTCCGACTGGCGGGCGGCGAACGGCGACAGGTTGTTCGCCGAGATCGTGGTGACGCTGACAGGCCCGACCTCCACTCCCGGGGAGTTCACGTTCTTCGAAACCGCCGTCTACACCGGCGGTACCGGCCGATTCGCCGGCGTCTCCGGCAACGCCACCGGCACGGGGACCTACAACTTCATCACCACGGACTTCGCCGGGATCTTCAACGGACACCTCTCCTCGGTCGGCTCAAATTAGCCTTGACCGGAGGGTATACCGCGGCAGCAACTTCAGCCGTCAGTCGAGCATGGCGCCGTGCATTTCAGCGCTGGAAGTGCTCGGCGAACACTGACGGCTCAGCGTCGTCCGGGTAGCACCGAATCCTCGGTTCGCCCCAGGCCGCGTCGAACCAGGACCTCAGATTGCCGGGTTGACCCCGTGCGCGGGCCGCGCGATGGTGCCGATGTGGGGTGCCGGTGGTCCCGGACGCTGCTTGTTCGCTTGTTCCGCCTACGCGCAGGTGCGCGCACGCGCCGCGTCGGTGCTGCGGCCCTCGTTGGCGTCGAGGTCGACAGCCAGTGGGTCTTGTTCGATACGGCGGCCCCGCAGGGTCTCGGCTTCTCGCGCGGCGGCCGGGCCGTGGTCGTCAACCCACAGGTCATGGTCGGCACGTTCAGTCCGTCGGCTGGCGGCATCGGCACGATGGTCACACTCACGTTGGCCGGCGCCAACTTCGGCAACAACCCGAACAATCTCTGCATTCGGGCGCAGTTTCCCGGCCACCCTGGCTCGTCATTGCTGCGCGCGACCAACGTCACGCAGCTCGGCGGCGGACTGTCGACCGTGACCGCGCAGTTGGTGACCGCGGCGCAGGGGCCCGTGCTCGGCGGCGGCATGATGGCAATGCGCGGCAACGGCGGCGCGCCCGGTGCCCACCGGCGGACCGCAGATCGTGATCACCATGACGGATCCGACGTGCACCATCACGGGCGGCGGCGGCTCGCTCTACGTTCAGTAGGGCGGCTCCTGCGCACTTCCGCCGGCGTTGCGGCGAACTGGCATGGTCGGAGCGCTCGTCAGGACCAGCGCGCCGGATGGCGGGCGAGGTCACCGTGGTCGGGACGCTGCTTCTTCTTCCTACTCCCTGTTGCTGAGAGTTGCTGCGCGAGGTTACGCGACGTTGCTCAATGTCGATGCGCAGGCCGGCCGCCGAGCACTACCCGCAGAAACCCCGACGGCGCTCCGCTCGGCTGCTCGGCGTCATGCCCCACCCCGACCGCAGTTATCTGCCGACGCAAATGCCCGACTGGCGGGCCCACGTGCGCGAGCAGGGCCAGTTGCCGACCGACGGCGACGGCATGGCGGGTTCCACGGGATGGTCAAGGTCGTCCGGAGAGAAGCATGAACGTGCGCGCCCACAGCCCCGCCGCGCGGCGGTCGTGATGCATCTGAGCGAAGCGAACCAGCATCGCGACTGGGGCAAGGCCTCGCGCGATGGCGTCGAGCGCAAGTTCCTAGCCGGTCCACCCGGCCGCGACCGACCAGAGTCAAAGAGGATAGGCCTTGGGCGGCCCGTCCTCGGCGCAGGCGGCCATCGGATCCTGAGCGGCGTGGCACGCGGGCTGCTCAGCGTCGGGTTCGCAGAAGCGGCTTTGGTGTGTTCGCGGACCTGCCATCATTCGCAGTTCCTCGTGCACCGCTGCCATGATCGCCAACGCACGTGCCGGATCGCGCTGATGGTCGTCGTTCAGCGCGCTGCTGCCGGTCGCCGCCGCGAGTGCGCGCGCGGTGTCCTGCTGCAGCGGCACCAGCACCCGGTGGTTCGGCATCACGAACGCAGCCCGGATCGAAGGCAACGGCCGCATGCCCGGCCACTCGTTGTAGGCCAGCACGTCGATCGAGGCGCCCGCGGGCGCCTGGTTGCGGCCGTCAAGGCCGCGGCTTGACGAGCGGTTCGGGGCAGAGAATCGTGCCGGCTTGGGTTCCGGTGGTCCGGGAGGTCTGCTTGATTTTCCAACGCGCGCAGACACCCTGCAGGCCGTTCGGCGCCGAGGTTGCCGAAGCTTGACAGCATCGGCACCCTGCTCGAACATGAGCGCGCCCGTGCGCGACCGACGATTTTTGCAGTTGCTGGTCCTGCTGGCGGTTCTGTTGCAGAGCTATCGGGCATGGGGGCAACTGCAGCCGTCGCTGCGACCGCTGCCACCGGCTGACTCGGTGTCGCGTTACTGGCAGCGCTTCGCCGCTGTGCGACGGCAACTCGACCGCGAATCCGCCACCGGCACGACAGCGCCCTGGCAGCGTCTCGGCTATCTCGGCGACGCGCCGCGATTCGAGCAATTGCCGCAGCTCGGTCGCGACGAAATGACCGGCTTGTTCCTGGCCCAACACGCGATGCTGCCGCACCTGTTGCTGTTCGGTGCCAACGAGCCGCGCATCCTGACCAACTTCCACCAGGACGAGGCCCGTCGCGCCGTCTTGGCGCGGCCCGACCTCGCGCTCGAACGCGACTTCGGGGACGGGGTGTTGCTCTTGCGGAGGCAGCCGTGAGTCGGCTGCTCGCTGGCTTCTCCCTGCTCGCTTGCCTGACCACCGGCATCGCCATCGCCAACCGCTGCTGGTCGGGCACCGACCGCTCGCCGGCAAACCGCGCTCTCAGCACGGTGCTCGGCGCTGGCATCGGCCTCGGCCTCGCCGCCGTGTCGGCCACGATCGAGACCTCGTTCGTGGTCGCCCCGACGATGTGGTGCCGCGGGCTCGAGCTCGGCTGCGGCCTCGCCGCACTCGTCTGGCTCGCGTACCAACGCGCGCACCCGACGCCGCCTGGAGCAGCCGGGCCACCGCACATGCCGCGATGGCTCGGATTCGCCTTCGGCCTGCTCATCGTGCTGGCGCTGGTGCTGTTCCTGCGCCGCGCCGTCGACATCCCGCACGGGGACTACGACGCGATTGCCAACTGGAACCAGCGGGCCAGCATGTTGGTCCGCGAGCCCGCGAGCCCGCAGCCGCTGCGCTTTCAGGTCTGGGCGGGCCAGACGAGCACGCCGCACACGGACTACCCGCCGTTGTTGCCGCACACCGTCAGCCGTCTGTGGCGTGCGCTCGGCGACGAGACGTGGTGGGCCCCGGCCGTGCTCGGCCTGGCCTTCGCCACCGCAACCGTGCTCGTCTTGTGGCTGGCGCTGAAGGTCATGCGCAGTCGCACGCTCGCCGCGGTCGCCGGCTGCGCGCTGCTCGGCACCACCTCGTTTCCGTATCAGGCGGCGGGGCAGATCGCCGATGTCCAGGTCGGGTTCTTCTACCTCTGCACGGTTGTTGCGATCGGCTTCGCGCTGCAGCCGGGAACGGAGTCGCGCCGCGGCTGGGTGTTGGTCGGCATGGCTGCGGGGTCGGCGCTGCTGTGCAAGAACGAGGGCACCCTGTTCGTCGCCGCGTTTGGGCTGAGCTTCGTCGTTCTGCTGACGCTTCGCCACGGGGCGCGAACGCTCGCGCGCTGCGCCTGGGTGCTCGTCGGCGGCGTCCCGTTCGTCATCGCCCTGCTCTGCCACCGCGCGCTCACGCCGGCGAACGAACTGCTGCCGTTCCATCGCTTCGGCGACGTCATGCAACTCGCGCTCGATGGCCAACGCTGGCGCGAAGGCGTGCCGGCGTTCTGCAGCGCGGTCTTCGGGTTCGGCAAGGGCCTGGCCGTCCTGCTGCTACTGCTTGGCTGGTGGCTGCGCCGGCAGGGCACGATGTCGGTGCGAACGCACAGCACGATCGCCATGGCGGTGTTTCTGGCGTTCGGCCTCTGCTTGCTGACGCAGTTTGGACTCGCGATCCTCAGTCCGTACGGCACGCGCCATCACATCGACACGACCCAGGCGCGCCTCGTGTTGCAGTGGTGGCCGAGCCTGATCTTCGCCGTGCTGTTGACGATGCGGGATCCCTGGCACGGCGTCGCGCCCGCCTGCCCTTCGAACCATGGTTTCTGAACAAGCCGACGCCAAGAACCGCGCCTTCTACGAGGAATACTGGAGCAGCTCGTTCGGGCTGCGTCAGCGGTTGTGGCGCGCCTGGTGGGACGATGGCTACCGCACGATCCTCGATTGGGCCGGTGATCTGCGCCAACGCCGCGTGCTCAACGTCTTTGCCGGACACGGCGAAGATGCTCGCTGGCTGCACGAACACGGTGCGACGGTAGTGGCGCTCGACTTCGCACGTTCCGGCTTGCAGCACTTGCGCGACATGCCCGGCCACGCAGTGCTGCCGCTGTGCGCCGATGCGGCGAGGATCCCTTGCCGCGACGGCAGCTTCGATCTCGTCTTCGTTATCAACGGGCTCTGCCACACCGACAAGTCGGCAGTGCTCGCCGAGTGCCAACGGGTGCTGGCGCCCGGTGGGAGAATCCTGCTGCTCGACCCGATGCGCTGGCCCCACCTCGCCATCCTGGCCCGACTGCTCGACCCGTTCTTCTGGCGCGCGCCGCATCGGTTCCTCAGCGTCGGCGAACTGCACCGGCTGGCTCGATCGTTCCCGTTGCTGCGCCACCAGCAGTTCTTGTGCCTGAGCGTTGTCACGGCGATCGTGCAGCGGCTGTTGCCGAAGTCGCGCCTGGTGGCTCGCCTGCACGCTGCGGTCACCCGCTTCGACCTGCGCCTGCTGCGTTGGATCCCGATCTTGCGACGGATCGGCTATCTCTGTGCCGCCGAGTTCGGCGGTCGCGATGCCGTGCCGGTTGCCGGCAAACTCGGTGGCGCCAAACTCGTTCGCGCCAAACTCGTTGACGACCGGCGGACCTGATCAAGCCGACGCTGGTCGTCCGGGCCGCGCCGCTTTGCGCCGCCGGTAGCTGTCAGTGATGCCGATGCCGCGCCACGTGCCGGCGCTCTGGTAGCGGATCGACGAGGCTCCGGCAAGGATGCGCGGCGCCGTGTCGAGCGCCATCTCCATGCACTCGTTCATGTTGCAGTAGCGGAACAGGCCCTGGCGCCCGATCGTCACCAGGTTGTGGCACGTGGCGGCCAGGGCGTCGACGAGTGCTTCGGCTTTCTCGGGAAAGTTCTTCACCTGCAGCGGGTAGGCGTGGGTCGTACGGCGCACATCCGCGCCGAGCAACTCCTCGCGCCGCAGGTGGCCGAGAGCGATCAGGTGATCGACACAACGCGCGATCAAGTCGGCGTCACTGCTGTTCCAGGTCGAGTCACCGACCTCGCACGACACTTCGAGCGAAAGGCCGGTCTGGCCCGGCGGGCACATTCCAGCGCCGAAGTGGGAGAACTCGGTCAAACGCTGGAACGGCGTCGATGCCCCGGAATAGTAGATCCATTGCCAATCGAGCAGCTTTGCTTTGGCGACCCGCAAGAACACGAACGCCATGGCGCGAAACGGCAGGTGATTGGCACGCAGCAGGTCCGGCGCTCGGGCTGGCAGCGTCGCGGTCACGAGGGTGGCCAAGGGTATGGTCGACAGCACGTAGTCGAAGCCGCGTTCGTGCGAACCGTCGGCGAAGCGCAGCCCGGTGACGAGGCTATCGGCGTGCTCGATGGCGATCAGCCGGCGGCCGAAGTTCGTCTTGGCCCCGCGCTGCGCGATGGCGGTGGCGAACCGTTCGTGCAGAGTGCCGATGCCGCCACGGAAATAGCGAAAGCTGCGCCGGAACTCACTGTGCGGCCG
>JBDSBS010000803.1:0-5810 GCA_039921435.1 Planctomycetota bacterium
AGTTCGGGCGGAGTCCTGGCCCGGGGCGGCACGGCGCTCGCGACGCCAGCGCAGCAGGGCCTGGGTGTCGCCGGCGACCGCGATGACTGCGGGTTGGGATGCAGTCGCGGTCGATTCCGCGTCGGGCGCCACCTCCGACTCGCGTGCCGTGGAGCTGGCAGGTACGGGCACGGTCCTCGGCTCGTCGCCCACGAGGTCCGCATGGCCCGATGCACTGGCGCGGGCCGCGCCGGCCGACGGCTCGCCACTGCTCGCGTCACTCTTGGCGGTGCTACTTCTGGCGGTGTCACTGCCGGTGGTGTCACTGCTGGCGGTGTCACTGCTGGCTGTGTCACTGCTGCCCGGATCACTGCTGCCCGGATCACTGCCCCAATGGCCCAGTAGCAGGAACGCCGCGACCGCTGCCGCCAGAACGCACAGTGCGGCCGTGTAGGTGGCGAGCGCCGGCGACGTCGCAGCCGCGATGTCGGCCGATGGCGCGCGTTCGCGCTGCGAGGGCTCCGCATTGCAGGACGACGAGACGACCGGCGACGGGACCGCGCCGTCGTGCGCCGCTGCAGCAACCGCAAACCACCGTTGGGCAATCTCCTCATAGCCGGCGCCGGTTTCGCGTGGGTGTTCGGCCAGCGCGCGGCCGGAGTCGGCGGCGAGCGCAGCATCGAGCCGACGGGCGCGCAGCAGAAGGCTCTGGCAGATTGCGCACGCGCGCAGGTGGGCACCCAATGTCTCGCTGCAGGCGAAGTCGAAGCCTGCCCCTTCTGGTTCACCGGCCTCCCAGCCACCGCCGGCGATATCACCGCCGGCGATGTCACTGCCGGAGATGTCACTGCCGGCGAAATCACTGCCGGCGACGTCGCCATCGAGATGGATGGCGAGCACGGCGTTGGTCTTCGGGCATTCGGGCAACGTCGGCCTCATGGGTCCAAGTGCTCCCGCACGCGTTCCATTACCTTGCGTCGCGCTTCGAGCACGTGCATACGCGCCGCGACCGGCGAACAGGCGAGCACGGCCGAGATGCCCGCGTAGTCCATGCCTTCGACCGCGCGCAGGTGCAGGGCGGTGCGTTGGCGCACCGTGAGCCGTTCCATCGCTTCGTCCAGGCGGTCTTGCAGTTCGCGCGCCATCGCGTCGTGTTCGGCGGGGGCACCGAGGTGGTCGGGCACGTCGATCTCGCCAAGCGGCTGGCTGCGTTCGCCGCGACGCCAGCGTTGGGGTTCGGCAGCGAGGCGCACCAGGATCCGGAACAGCCACGTGCGCAGCGCCGAGTCGCCGCGGAAGTCGGGCAGGCCGCGGAAGGCGCGCACCAGGGTCTCCTGCACAAGGTCCTCGGCCCAATGCGGGTCGCGGCAGTGCCGCTTTGCGAGTGCCAGCAGGCCGGGCAAGTGGGGGCGCAGCAGAGGTTGGAACGCGGCCGAGTCGCCGGCTTGGCAGCGAGAGAGCCAGTGCCGTTCGCCGTCGGTCAGGCTCGGTCGGGGTCGTTGTCCCACGCGCGGGTCCATGTGCTGCCTCTTGGAGACGGTGGGTGGGGTCGGCGTAAGGCGCTTTCTGCGCAGGGGCTTGAAGAACGGCCTGAAGAAGTGGCTTGAAGAGGTCGCTTGAAGAAGCGGCCGAAGCTCTCGGCGACCGGAACACTCAGCGACGCATCATGCCGAAGTAGTTCGAGTAGAAGTTGTAGACCATGAGGAACACCAGCACGACGGCGAGCCCGTAGGCCAGGTTGCCGACGCGGCGAGCCACGAACGTGAGTTCACGCGAGGCGGTGTCGCGGCGGCGCTTCAGGGCGCGCTGCAGCGCGTCTTCGAGCTGGCCAGCGTGTTCGCCCGTGGTGATCAACATGCGGGTCTCGCTGTGCAGTGCTAGGGCTTGGCCCAGCGACTCGGTCAGCGACGTGCCGCCCTGCAGCGCGCGGTCGGCGACCTGCAGGCGCCGCTGCATGCTGGCGACGGGCACGACAGCAACCGCGGCCGCATGCGCTTGGTTGAGCGGCACTCCAGCCCCGTAGAGTGCCTGCAGCGTCTCGAGGTACGGAAGTTCGCCGAGGCCGGTGCCGATGCTGCCGAGCATGGGTACGCGCGTCCAGCGGTCGTGGCCATGGAGCAGTCCGCGTCGGATCAGCAAGAACGCGACGGGGAGCGCGACCACGATGCCGAGCGCGATCACCGCGTACCAGTAGTGGCCGATGATGCCTGCTGTCGCAAAGGAGGCCAGCACGATCATGCCCATCAAGACGAGCGGGTAACGCAAGCCGACCCAGATGCTCTTCAAGAACTCGGCGCGGTGGCGCCGTTCTTCGGCGCGGCCACGCAGCGCCGCACCGATGCGGCCCGCGCGCCACGCCGCGAGCAATACGGCGTCTTCGGTGGTCGATAGCACGACGCCGCGGTCGCGCAGCAGCTGGTGCACGACGCGTTCGTCGCTGTCTGGCTTGGCGCCCTGGGAGAGCAGCGGCAGGCCTGCGTCGAAGGCGGAAGCGAGGTCGTCGAAGTGCAAGGCAGCACGCTCGTGGGCGGCGATCGGCGACAGCATGCAGTGAGTCTCGGGGTTGGTGGCGGTGCTGGCAAGCGGCGCAGGATCGATGGGGTCGATGGGAGCGATGCGACTCCCGCTCGGTCGGCAACCGATCACGTGCCGTGAGGCCGTTCCTGTTCCGCAGCGGTAGCAGCCGCTTGGCCAGGGCTACACCGCCGCACTCGGGCCGCGACCGGCATGCCCCTCGCGAACTGCTGGCATGGTCACGCTCATTCGATTCTTCGCAGCTGCCGCGCTGAGCTTGGCGGGTGCGGTTCGGGCTCAGGTCGATGCAGCCGTCGACGCTCCGTGTTGGCCGCCGAGCGAACTGGCAGTGCATCTGCGGCGCCGCGCGAGGTCGCCTGGGCGGGCTACTTCGTGCAGCGCGATCGAGTGCCGCTGTCGTGCCGGCCGTGCGGCAGGCACTGGCGCCATGGAAGGGAGAGGATGCGTTCGAAGGCCAACTCGCGCGTCTGCATCTGATCGACGCGCTGATCCAACTCGACGGGCGCCTTCCTGGCGAAGAACTGCTGCCACACGCGGTGGGAGCGTTGCGCGTGCCGGCATTGATCCTCGCCGCGAAGTGTCCCGCGCCGAACGAGGCGTACTGCACCGCGCGTTGGTGCGCACTCGCGGGTGCCGAGGACCTCGAATGGCGCGTCTGCGGCAACGTGCTCGCAAGCCTGCGCGATCCTCGCTTCGTCGCACGCTGCTTGCGCGACATCGAGTTCTCGGTGCGAGTGACCGTGCGCGACGGCATGGCTCCGGCGGCCGGCGTTGGTTGAGGCTTCGGCATGTGGCTCCCCGTGCGCGAGCCTGCTGGGTTTCCACCGACGCCGAGATACTCGCTCGTCCGCGACAACGAGACTGCCGTCAGTGCGGAGCTGGGCACCGTCGCGTTCGAGCGCCGTACCGGGCCGACACTGGAGGATTGTCATCTGCTCAGCATCGTCGCCACGACCGACGTGCACCAGGCACACTGTGCGTGGCTCATCGCCAGCGGTGGCAGGCGGACCCGAGCGGCCTGCGAACGGGCGCACGCGGTGACGACGTTCTCGTCTGGCACTGCGGCCCTTCGACGGGTCGTGCCGCAGGAGCAGGATTCGATCGAACACGACTTCGCCGTCATGGTGAAGGACCTGCTGCAGCGCAAGGTGCTGTTGGACGAGGATGCAAAGGCGGCGAAGCCTGCCATCCAAGTCGTGCTCGACGACCGGCGCGGCAATGGCCGCCGAGACCTACCGGATCCGGCGGAACTGCTGCGTCAGGACATGCGCGACTGAAAGCGGCGCCACGGGAGTGTCGCAGCAGACTGGGATCGGTTCGCACTTCGGGCAGACTAGATGCATGCGCAATCCCTGCCTCGCTTTGGTACTCGGTTTCCTGCTGTCCAGCTTGCCGGCGCAAGCCGACGTCGAAGCATGGCTCGGCGAGCATGCGCCGCGCCTCGAAGCGCTCTACCGCCACCTGCACGAGAACCCCGAGCTGTCGTTCCATGAGCGTGCGACCGCTGCGCGCATGGCTGAGGAGCTGCGTGCACTCGGTTTCGAAGTCACCGAGCAGGTTGGCGGCACTGGGGTCGTCGCGGTGCTGCGGCGAGGCGAAGGACCCACAGGCCTCGTGCGCGCTGACATGGATGCGCTGCCCGTCGCCGAAGAGACGGGCTTGCCCTACGCGTCGAAGGTGCGCGCCGCCAGCGCCGACGGCCGCGCGATCGGCGTCATGCACGCGTGCGGCCACGACCTGCACATGACGTGCCTGCTCGGTGCGGCGGGGTTCTTCGCGGCGCATGAAGACGCCTACCGCGGCACGCTGGTGTTCCAGCTACAGCCTGCCGAGGAACGTTCGGGCGGCATGAAGGCGATGCTACAAGACGGCTTGCTGACGCGCTTCCCGCGCCCGGCCTGGGCGCTCGCGCTGCACACTGCGCACGACATCGCAACGGGCCAGGTCGGCGTTCGCGGTGGCGCTTCGATGGCGAACGTCGACAGCTGCGACATCACCGTCTTCGGCAAGGGCGGCCACGGTGCCGCACCGCACCTGACGATCGACCCGATCGTGCAGGCAGCGCAACTCGTGCTCGACCTGCAGACCATCGTCTCGCGCGAGATCGACCCACTCGAGGCGTGCGTGATCACGGTCGGCGCCATCTCTGGCGGCAACAAGCACAACATCGTGCCCGACAGTTGCCACTTGCAGATCACGGTGCGCAGCTACACCGAGCCCGTGCGAACGCGCATGCTGGCCTCGATCGAGAGGAAGGCGAAGGCGGTGGCGTTGTCGTTCGGTGCCAAGGAACCGACCGTCGAGTTCAGCGAGCACACGCCCGCTCTGCAGAACGACGCCGCGCTGACTGCGAGTGTGCGCACCGGGCTCGCGGCGGCGCTGGGCAGAACTAACGTGCTCGAGGTTCCGCCCGCCATGGTGGCCGAGGACTTCGGCCGCCTGTTCGACGAGAAGATTCCTCTCTGCATGTTTCGGCTTGGCACCGTCGCACCCGAACGGCTCGCGGGGCTGCGCGCGGTGGATGCGGTACCGGTGCTGCACAGCGCGACCTACTGGCCTGACTACCAGGCAGCGCTGCGCATCGGCGTGCGGGCTCTGGTCGCTGGCGTGCAGGCGGCTGGCAGGCAGTAGGCGCGGCCGAGAACGCGACCTCGGCTACGCCCGGAAGTGCTTGCTGAGCTTGAGCCCCTGCCCCTGGTAGTGCGAACTCAGTCGCCGGTCGCCGTAGACGACCTCGGGCAGTTCTTGCGTGCGGAAGAACTCGAGCTTGAAGAACACCTGCCCGTCTTCGAGCAAGAACGGCACGTCGTGCGGCCGCACCTCGAGCACGGCCTTCGTGCCCTTGTCACCGCCAAAGCCGTTGTCGAAGAAGCCCGCGTAGTTGGTGCGCAGTTCGCCGATGCCGACGTCGTACGCCGCCATTTCGGCGGCCAGGTGACGCGGCACGCGGATGCGTTCTTTGCTCGCGAAGATGTAGAACTCCTCGGGCTCGACGATGAAGCGGCCGTCGCGCGGTTCGGGCAGCGTTTCGAAGAACGCCTCGGTGTCGTGGCTGCCTTCGTTGTTCATGTCGACGATGCCCGTGTAGCGGCGCGCGACGTAGCCGACCGGTCCCTGGATGTCGCGGTCCTTGCGCAGTGCGATGCCCATCATTAGGCCCTTGTCGAGACGCAGCTTGCCGACTGGCAGCGGCTCGCCGCGGTCGTCGAACAACAGTCCGGACTTCGTGTGCTCGGCACGCAGCTCGTCGTCGCTGAGCACACACGGCCCCTCCGAGAAGCGGATCTGGCACAGCG
>JBDSBS010000804.1:0-9013 GCA_039921435.1 Planctomycetota bacterium
AGGCCGTGGCCGAGCTTTCGCGCAGATTGAGTGAGGACGTACGGTGAAGAATGCACGTGCCGACCTCATCCGGTGTCAGGCGCTCAGGTCTTGCCAGCGGCGGGTGGATTCCGCATGCGCAACCAAACAGCGAGCGCACGTGCTTCGGCCAGGCGAGCCTCGTCGTTCTCCTTCGCTTGGGTCATGAAGCCTTGCAAGTCCTGCGCCACCAGACAGAGTACGTCGAAGACGCAGCGGGCATAGGTGTGATACCCGCGGATCGCGATGAAGCTCTCCGCGCCAAGTCCCTCCCCCACGTGGCGGTTGCGCAGTGATCGGACCATGGCGTGCAGTAGACCTGGCAACAGACTGGCGTTCCCGGTCTCCAATCTCGCGATCGCCGCATGGCAATCGATGCGTCCGGCACGCAAGTCCGCTACGACGGCCTCGACAAGCGGTACGGGGCGGGCCACGGGAGCGGAGAGCTTCTCTACGTCCTCACACAGCAGATGCATCATGGCGGCGAGTTGGCCCTCGTCATCAGCGATCGCGTGCAACGTGCCGAGCAGGCCACCATCGTCGTCTACTCCGAACCAGACCTGGCGGCTCGAGACGGCGCGCAATCGCGCGACATCCCGTTCGAGGGTGCTCTCATGCACGTACGCGTCGCAAGTCGCCGGGGGCTTCCGGCCGCCGAGCACGCACTCCGAGTCTTCGAGAAGCAGCAGAAGAGACCAATACCTTTGCCCGGTCATGCCCGTGTGGGCGGGCACCCTGTTCGCGGCGATGGCGTCGAGCTCCGCAACGGGCACCCGGAGCATGCCGCGCATCAGCGCTACACCCCGCACTGCATGCGATGACTCGTCGGTGCTGGCCGCGAGCACCGATATCTCTTGGTCGACTCGGGCGTCGCTGTCAGGTGCGTTCCCAGGTCCTGATTGCAGGGCGCAGGAAACCAGAGTCCATGCGAGGATCCATGCAGGCCATCGCGAAACGGCGGTGATCGACGGAGTGCTTGGCACCCCCTGAGTCTAGCTGGCGGCGTCGGCGCTTTCCGGGCGTTCGCCCGCGGGATTCGCCGCGCCGTCGGCGGTGCCAGCCGCGCTGGTGCGCCGCCACGCGATCTCGTCCGGCCCGGCTCATCTGAGCCGGCCGCGGTCCAGCGCTCTCGAGCCACTCACCTCTGAACGCTTCCTACTGCGCCTCGTCTCGAAGTAGTCCCTGCCCCCGCCTCGCGGCCCGCGCCTGACTCAGCCGTTCCTTGGCCTCGTCGTAGTACATCTCGCGCGGATCGATGCCGAGGTCCACGAGCTGCCGCGCTTGCTTGGGCGTGCAGAGGCCGGCGGCTTTGCGTTCGAGCAGTTCTTCGCGCAGCGCTTCGGCTTGGCGACTCGACAGACGGGCCACTTGGTCCATGAGCAGCCCCGCGCGCTCGAAGAACTGCAGCTGTGCCGGCGTCGCCAGCTCGCCGCCGCCGCTCCTTCGCACGTGCGCCGCCAGATCGATGCCGACCGCCGCGAACGGGTCGCGCTTCTGCAGTTGGTAGGCGACTGACGCCTGAAGCACTTCCTGTTCTTGTTGTGCCAGCTCGAGCACCTGTTCGAGGGCCAGCGCTTCGCCAGCGGCGCTGGCTGCCGACACGATGCGGCGCGCGCTCTCCCGCACGTCGGCGTCTTCGGCGGCAAAGATGTCGACCGCAGCCGCCAGCGAATGCCGACAGTTGCTGGGCACGAAGTCGAGCACGAGCAGGTCCTTCTTGCCCGGCGCGATGCGCGTGCCTCGGCCGACCATCTGCGCGTAGAACGAGCGCGACAGCACCGGGCGCGCGACGGCAACGAGTGCAATGCGCGGCGCGTCGAAGCCCTCGGTGAACAGCGAGCAGTTGACGAGCACCTTGATCTCGCCGCGATCGAAGCGCTCGAGAGTCGGCGCACGTTGTTCGAACGACGTCGAGCCGTCGAGTGCTTCGGCGCAGCTCGGATCGCCGCTGAGCTGATTAAGCACTCGCGCCAGTGCATGCGCGTGGGCGACCGAGGCCGCAAACACGATGGTGGGGCGATCGCCGCGTTCGCGCAGGATGGGAGTCGCGATCTCGGCCAGGTGCAGCTCCTGCGTGAGAATCTGCTCGACGTCGCGCGTCGCGAGTTCGCCAGCGACCTTGCGCACGTTGGAGAAGTCGGCCTGCGTGTGCACGAGGAAGGAACGGATCGGGCACAGCCAGCCTTCCTTGATCGCGGTGCGCATGTCGTACTCGAAGGCGACCTCGGCGAAGATCTCGCCGAGCGGGACCTTGTCGCTGCGGTCCGGCGTTGCGGTCACGCCGAGCAAGTGCGCGTCGAAGTGATCGAGCACCGCGCGGTAAGAGTCCGCGGTGGCGTGGTGTGCCTCGTCGACGACCACGATGCGGAACGCGTCCCGCGGCACGCGCGCAAGGCGTTGGCGCAAGGTCTGGATGCTGGCGACCGTGATTTTCGGGCGCGTGCCGTCGGCTCTGGAGAAATCGGGGCGCGTCAACTCGCGTCGATGTGCCATCTCCACGGCCACGACGTCGTTGCACCAGGCCGAGATCTTGGCGCGCGCCTGCTCGACGAGTTCTTGGCGATGCGCCAGCACGAGCACCGGACCCTTGGCCAGCCGTGAGATCTCCGCGAACAGCACTGTCTTGCCGGTGCCCGTGGGCATGACGACCAGAACGGCGCGGTGCTTCTTGCGATAGGCATCGCGCACAGCCTCGAGTGCAGCAGCTTGGTAGGGGCGCAGATGCATGGGGTCGGGTGCGGTCGAAACGAAGGCGAGGCTGGCAAGGCAGCCGCGAGTCGCAGCACCTTGCCCTGCGCGCCAGCTACTCGCGAGCCTTCTTGCTCGGCATCACGGGCGCCGTGAAGGTTGGCGTGCGCTGTGGCAACGGGATCGCGCGCTGCGGCTTGCCGAACAGTTTGGTCGGGAGGCCTTGGCGTCGGGCGCCTTCGGGTCGATTGCCTTCGGGTTTGGGGCCTTCGGGTTTGGGGACATCTGGAGTGGGGTCTCAGTCACGGGCGGGATCACAATCGGGGTCCTCGTCATCGTCGGTAAGCAGCAGTTCGTCGCCGTCGCCAGGCACACTGGCCCATTCGCTCATTTCGATGCGCCAGCGCTCTACCTCGGCCCGGACACGCGCGGGTGCGGTGCCGCCGATCGCCGAACGGCGGTCGAGCACGGCGCGCGCAGCGAGTGCCTCGTGCAGGTCGACCTGCAGTTGCGGCAACAAGCGCTTTTGGTCAGCGGCCGGCAGGTCTTGCAGTTCGACGCCGAGTTCGACAGCGAGATTGACCGCCTTGCCGACCATCTCGTGTGCCGAGCGGAACGGCACGCCTGCAGCGACCAGCAGGTCGGCGAGGTCGGTCGAATTCAGGTAGCCACGTTCCGCCTGCGCAGCACAGCGCTCGACGTCGAAGGTCGCGTGGTGCACGGCCATCGCCGCGATGTGCAGGCACGCCTCCGTCTCGAACATGGCCGGCAACAGGTTTTCCTTGTCGGTCTGCAGGTCGCGGTTGTAGGCCATCGGCAGGCCCTTCACGGTCGCGAGCAGCGCCATGAGGGCGCCCTGCACACGTCCCGTCTTGCCGCGCACGAGTTCCATCGCGTCGGGGTTGCGCTTCTGCGGCATCAGGCTCGAGCCCGTCGACACGGCGTCGCCGAACGTCAAGAAGGCCGCCTCTTGGGAAGCGAAGAACACGTAGTCCTCGGCGAGCCGGGATAGATGCGTCATCGTCATGGCGCAGGCGAACGCCAGCTCGCAGACGTGGTCGCGCGCGGCGGTCGCGTCGAGGCTGTTGCGCGTTGGACCGCCGTGGAAGCCGAGCTGGCCGGCCAGCGCATCGCGGTCGATCGGCAGCGCGGTGCCAGCCAATGCTCCACTGCCGAGCGGGCATTGATCGAGGCGACGGAACGCGTCGAGCAAGCGGTCGCGGTCGCGCCCCAGCGCTTCGACGTGCGCCAACGCGTGGTGGCCGATCGTGATCGGCTGCGCGCGCTGCAGGTGCGTGTAGCCCGGCATTGGTGCAGAGGCGTGGGCTTCGGCCTTGGCGACAAGGGCCGTGCAGACGTCTTCGATGCCTTCGAGGCAGCCGAAGATGCGTTCGCGCAGGTAGAGCCGCAGGTCGGTCGCGACCTGGTCGTTGCGCGAGCGGCCCGTGTGGATGCGCTTGCCGAGATCGCCGCAGCGTGCGACGAGTTCGCGTTCGACGAGGCTGTGCACGTCTTCGGCGGGGTCGTCGACAGGCACGCCGTGTTCGGCCCAGTGTTCGGCCAGTTCGTCGATGGCCTTGCGCACCTGCTCGAACTCTTCGGTCGTGAAGACGCCGACGGTGGTGAGCGCCTCACTCCACGCCAGATTGGTCTCGAGGTCGGCGAACGCGAGCACGTGGTCGGTGGGCAGACTCTTCTGGAACTCGGCGAACGCCGGGTCGAGCTGGCCTTGGAAGCGGCCGCCCCACATCTGCGCGCCGGTAGCACTGCCCTGATCGTTCGTGTTGCTCACGAGTCCACCCCGTGCACCTTCGCCGCGACCGCACCCGGCAGGCCGTAGAGTTTGACGAAGCCGTAGCTGTCTTTGTGGTCGAACTGCGCGCTGTGCCCGAACGTGGCGAGGTCCTCGCTGTAGAGGCTGTTGGGCGAGGTTGCCGACAGCGCGGTCGCGGTGCCCTTGTAGAGGCGCACGCGCACAGTGCCGGTCACAGGCTTGGTCGCGGCAGCGAACATGGCGTCGAGCGCACGGCGCGTCGGGTGGAACCAGCGGCCCGTGTAGACGAGGTCGGCGTAGTCGGGCATGAGCTTCTCGCACAGGCGCAGCGTGTCGCGTTCCATCGTCAGCGCGCGCATGGTGCGCGCGGCCTCGAGCACGATGGCGCCGCCCGGAGTCTCGTAGACGCCGCGCGACTTCATGCCGACCAGTCGGTTCTCGCAGATGTCGACGCGGCCGACGCCGTGCTTGCCGCCGAGTTCGTTGAGCTTGGTCAAGAGCACTTCGGGCGGCAGGGCTTCGCCGTTGAGCGAGATCGGCACGCCGGCCGCGAAGCCGAGCGACAGTTCGAGCGGTTCGTCGGGCGCTTTGCGTGGGTCGGTGCTCATGACCCAGACGTCGTCGGGAGGCGCGTTGGCCGGCGATTCGAGCGCGCCGCCCTCGTGGCTGATGTGCCAGAGGTTGCGGTCGCGCGAGTAGATCTTGGTGCGCGACGCCGTGACCTGGATGCCGTGCTTGTCCGCGTAGTCGAGTGCATCCTCGCGGCTCCGGATGTCCCAGTGGCGCCACGGCGCGATCACTTCGAGTTCGGGCGCGAGGGCTTGGTAGGCGAGTTCGAAGCGCACCTGGTCGTTGCCCTTGCCCGTGCACCCGTGGGCGACAGCATCGGCGCCGATCTCCTTGGCGTAGTCGACCTGGCCCTTGGCGAGGATCGGCCGCGCCATACTGGTGCCGAGCAGGTAGCGACCCTCGTAGATGGCCATCGCGCGCACGCAGGGCCAGACGTAGTCGGTCAGCCAGACGCGCTGCAGGTTGTCGACGCGGCACGAGACGGCGCCCGAACGGCGCGCCTTCTCTTCGAGGCCACGCAGTTCTTCGGTGCCCTGGCCGATGTCGCCGCAGTAGCCGTGCACCTCGCAGTCGTAATGCTCCCTCAACCAAGGAATGATGATCGATGTGTCGAGGCCGCCCGAGTAGGCGAGCACGATCTTCTTCTTCTTCTTGCTCATGGAGGTCTTGCTCACGGAAGTCCTGGTGCGGGGATCTGGTAGGTGCGAGCGGATCAGCGGAACAGATCAGCGGATCAACAGCGCGAGCACCGCCTTCTGCACGTGCAGCCGATTCTCAGCGATGTCGTAGGCAATGCTCTGCGGGCCATCCATGACTTCTTGCGTCACTTCCGAACCGCGGTGCGCCGGCAGACAGTGCATGAACAGAGCCCCGGGCTTGGCACGCGCCATCATCGCCTCGTCGACGCGGTAGGCCGCGAACACGCCGTTGCGTTCTTCGATCTCGTCTTCCTGACCCATGCTGGCCCAGGCGTCGGTGTAGATCGCGTCAGCGCCGTCGGCGGCGGCTTCGGGGTCGTTGAGGATCGTCACTTCGGCGCCCGTGGCCTGGGCCACGCGCATCGCTTCGTTGACGACGCGCGAGTCGGGTTCGTAGCCCTCCGGCGAGCAGACGCGGATGTTGGTGCCGAGCTTGACCGCGGTGTGGATCAGTGCGTGGCAGGTGTTGTTGCCGTCGCCGACGTAGGTCACGGTGCGGCCGCGCACCGAGTCCCACTTCTCGGTCAGCGTGAAGAGGTCGGCGAGTCCCTGGCAGGGGTGCACGAAGTCGGACAGGCCGTTGATGACCGGGATGCCGGCATTCTGCGCGAGTTCTTCGACAGCCTTGTGCTTGAAGGTGCGCGCGACGATGCCGTGCACCCAGCGCTCGAGGTTCTTGGCGACGTCCTTGACGGACTCGCGCGAGCCGAGCCGCGCGTCGCGGTGGTCCATGAACGTGGCGCTGCCGCCGAGGTCCTGCATGCCGATGTCGAACGTGAAGCGCGTGCGCAGCGAGTCCTTCTCGAAGATCATCGCCAGGCGCTTGTGCCGCAGCACCTCGGTGTGCACCTCGCGCCCGGTCTTGAGTGCGCGCGCCGTCGTGAAGATGCGTTCGATGTCGGGCGTCGTCAGCGCGGACGTGCAGAGCAGGTCCTTTTGCGACAACGGCGACAGGTCGAGCGATGTGGACTTGTTCTTCACTTGGACTCCTTCGCTCCTGTGGGGAACTCGGCGGGGAATGTCGACAACGTCTGGCGTAGGCGCGCGATTGCGTCCTGCACCTGGGACTTTGTGATCACGAACGGGGGCACGATGCGCAGCACGTCGGTGGCCGTGCAGTTGACGATGAGGCCCTGTTGGTAGAGTGCCTTCTGCACCTCGGCGGCCGAGTGGTGCAGGCACAGGCCGAGCATGAGGCCCATGCCGCGCACCTCGCGCACGATCGGCATGTCGCGCTGCAGTTGTTCGAGGCCCTGACGGAACTCGCGGCCGCGGTCCACGACGTTGCCGAGCAGTCCGCCTTCGATCTCGTCGAGGAACACGAGTGCGGCGCGGCAGACGAGTGGGCCGCCCGCGAACGTCGAGCCGTGTTCGCCCTTGGCGAACGTTTCCGCGAGCGCGGTCGTCGTCAGACAAGCACCCATCGGCAGCCCCGCGGCGATCGGCTTCGCCAGTGCTAGGATGTCGGGCACGACGCTCGCGTGTTGCGCGGCGAGGAAGCGTCCCGTGCGGCCGCAGCCGCTTTGGATCTCGTCGTGCACGAGCAGCGTGCCCGTAGCGGTGCACAGATCGCGCGCCTCTTGCAGGAACGCGGTCGAAAGCGCGCGGATGCCACCTTCGCCTTGGATGGGCTCGAGCACGAGGGCGGCTGGCTTCTCGGTCTCGAGGGTGTGCGCCAGCGCATCGCTGTCGTCGGGCGGCACCCACGTCACCTTCTGCAGCGGCTGGAAGGGCGCGCGGTACTTCTCGTTCCACGTCAGCGACAACGCGCCGAGCGAACGGCCGTGGAAGCCCCCTTCGAGCGCCACGAACGACGTGCGTTCGGGCGTGCCGCGCACGTGCATCGCCTTGCGCGCGAGCTTGAGGGCGCATTCGACGGCTTCGGTGCCCGAGTTGGTGAAGAACGCGGCGGCCATGTCGGTGAGGCGGCACAGCCGGGTCGCGACCTGCTCGGTGTACGGATGGCGAAACAGATTGCTGAGGTGCACGACCTTGCCGACCTGATCGCGCAGGGCCTCGACGAGACCTGCGTGGCCGTGGCCGAGTGCGCTCACGGCGATGCCGGCGAGACAGTCGAGAAACTCGCGGCCGGTGCTGTCCTGCAGCACGGCGCCGTGTCCGCTGACGAACACTTCGTCGGCGCGAGCGTAGGTCTTCATCAAACCTTCATCCATGCGGCACCTCCATCGTCTGGTTCGTGTCGTCGGTCCAAAAGCGCGTGCCGGTGTCGTCGGCGAGGGCCGCGTTCACGGCGTCGTGAGCGGCGGCCGGCGCGATCTTGACGAGAGCGCGCGGGTTGTCACGCAGCGCCATCAGCGCTGCCTCGAGCTTGGGCAGCATGCCGCCTTTGGCGACACCGCTCGCGACGAGCCGTTCGCAGTCGGCTGGTGACAGGCGCGCGATACGCTGTCCTTCGGCGTCGAGAACACCCGGCACGTCGGTCAAGAACAGCAACGCATCGCAGTCGAACGCCCGGCACAGCGGGCCGGCGGCGTGGTCGGCGTTGAGGTTGAAGAACGGCCCGCCATCGGCTTTGCGCTCAGCGACGGGGTTGGCATCGCGCTCGGCGTCGAGGCCGGCTTCGCGCCCAGCGGCAGGGTGCTCTTCGCGCCCAGGTGCGACCGTCGCGATGACAGGCACGTGGTCGAGGGCCAGCAGCGACTGCACGAGCTGCGGCCGCACCGTGTCGATGGCGCCGACGAAGCCGAGGTCGACGTTTGGCTTCGTGAGTTGGCGGGCCGTGAAGGAGTTGCCGTCAGCGCCGCTAACGCCGACCGCGGACACGTCTTCGCGCTGCAGTGACGCGACCAGCGTGCGGTTGACGAGGCCACCAAGCACCATGAGCACGACGTCGGCGGTTGCGGCATCGGTGATGCGCAGGCCGTCGTGGTAGCGGTCTTGCAAGCCCATGGCTTTGCCGACTGTTCGAATCTGGTTGCCACCGCCGTGTACGATCACCACTTGATGGCCCGCCTTCTTGGCTCGAGCCACGGCTTGGCAGAGCGCTGCGCGCGGGCCCGCGGCTTCGAGCTGCGCGCCGCCGATCTTGACCAGGATCCTCACGACAGGCCTTCCGTCTCGGGCAGGCCGAGCATGAGGTTCATGTTCTGCAGCGCCTGGCCCGACGCGCCCTTCTGCAGGTTGTCGATGGCGGCGATGACGACGATCAGCGGGCCGTTCTGGGCGACGGCGAGCAGGCACTGGTTGGTGTTCTGCACGAAGCGAAGCTCGGGCAGGCCCTTCTCGTAGACGGTGACGAACGGCT
>JBDSBS010000805.1:0-8318 GCA_039921435.1 Planctomycetota bacterium
GCAACCCGCTCCCCAATTCGTCGCCCTACTCTTCAGGCGCGCGTTCTTGCTTGGGCCCGGCATCGGCCGCTGACTGCCCGAGCAATCCCGCCAACCGCGCCAGGCCCCGCGCCACGAGTCCGCGAACGGCCGCGTCGGTGATGTTCTTCTGGCGCGCGATCTCCTGGTAGCTGAGCCCGGCGATGCGCGACAGCAGCACGGCGTCGCGCTGCGCTTCGGGCAACAGCTGCAGGGCCGCTTCGACGCGGGTCAGTTCTTCCTTGGCGCCAACGATGCGGGACGGTGTCAGCGGTGCATACGTGCCGAGCAGGGCCGCCTCGTCGCTGTCTTCGGGCAGCGGCTCGACCCGGGCCGGGTCGCGCATCTCCTGCTTGTGGTAGCGATAGCGATCGACGACCTTGCGCGTCGCCTGCAAGAACAGGTAGGCGCGAAACTGTTCTTCGCCGTCGAACGACAGTTTGCTGACATCGCGCAGCACCTCGCGGCAAACCGATTGAGCGAGGTCCCGCACCGACTCGCGGCCGGCCAGCTCCCCGCCGACCTTGGCGCGCAAGAAGGCGACGAGTGCGGGCAGGTTGCTTTCGAACAGCTCGTCGTAGGCCATCCGGTCGCCCGATGCGGCCGCCTGGATCTTGGTTTCGAAGTCGTCAGACACAGTGTTGCTCCGCGCCCGTCTTGGCGACCGGCTCTCCCGGGACAGCGATGCAGGTCCACGTTGCGTTCGCGCGGTGCAAGAAACAGTAGCCGACCAAGATCGCTCAGGCAGCACCAGGCCAGACTGCCTGCCAGAATCGCTCTGGCATGAACTCGATGCAGCAGTGCACGAGTTCTTGCCTGTGTTTCGTGGCGAGCGCCGCTACTGCACGAAGAAGCGCTGTCCTGCGGTGGAGCCGCCGATGGCGAGGTTTGCGGGATCGAACCACAACCACTGGGCGAACACAGGTAGACCGGTCAGTCCCAAGGAGCGACCGGGTGGCAGGAGGAGGTCATTCTGCGCGAAGCCGGTCGCCATGCCGGTGGCACCGGTCCATGCCAACGACAGCGCTTCGGCCGACGTCAGCAGCGTCATGCTCGACATGCCAAACGGATCGAGTGGGGCGGGCAGCGCGAGTGCACCGTGCACGGAGTCCGACAAACCGAGCAGCAACAGCGCCGGCATCGAGGCGGGGGCACTCGACAGCGTGAGGCGCACGGGCGGTCCCGGGACATCGCGCATGCCGATGCGCGGCGGTGCGAAGCCAGGGGCGACATCGGGCCGGCCGAAGGTGCGCACACCCCTGGGTGCGCCGCGGTACGCCCACAGGAGGCCGGGCAACATTATGGTCGCGGGATTGGTGATGCTGGTCCACGTAGCCTCGCTGTAGATCATGATTGGGTACGTTTGCCCCGGCGGCGGAGCGATCATGGTCTGGTACAAGCCGATGCCGGACGAACTGTGCGAATTGGGGTAGGTCCAGAGGAACGTACCATCGCGGCCAGACAGAGCATGCGCGGCACTTCCGTCGCTGCCGGCGACGAGGTCGTTGACCCCATCCTGATCGAGGTCGAAGCCGCCGAACACGTTGGCGCCCATGTACGGGTAAGCCGGGGCGCGCCAGGTGTGGATCGGTTGCCCCGTCGCGCCCGAAAACGCGGTGACGACCGAGGCACCCCAGAACCCGCCGCCGGCGTAGTCGAGCACACCGTCGCCGTCCATGTCGCCACAGCCGGTCGCAAACGACAGCTTGTCGCCGTTCTGCACACCGTGCGAAACCCGCAGCGCTGTGCCGGTCAGGCCCGAGAAGACGACGACCGCGCCGCGATTCAGAGCATCTGGTCCGGCCGACAAGAAGTCGTCGCAGCCGTCGCCGTCCATATCGCCGCCGAGCGGCGCCAGGTCGGTGCCCGTCAGGACTCCGGGAACGGAATCGATGAGGCGGTAGCGCTCGTTGCCGAAGTGGTCGTAGACGAAGATCGTGCCGTTCGGAGAGAACTGCGTCGCGTTGACGACTAGGTCGCGCAAGCCGTCGCCATCGAGATCCATGTCGCCTGCGAGTGACCAGCCGTACCAGTTGCTCCAGGCACTCGGGATCGTCGCCGTCCAGAGCACTGCGTGCGTCGCCCCGCTGCGAACTTCCACGTGCTGCGTGTTGTACGGCACAAGCGAGTCGTAGACCGTTACCGCATAGTCGGGGACACCGTCCTGATCCATGTCACCGGTCGGAGCCAGAGACAACGGCTGGAACGTCAGATCCCAGTTGGGGAACGCTGGCGACGCCGACAATACGGATCCATCGCGTCCAGAGGTCACGAAGATCGCATTGCGCCTCAGATACGGACTGGTCGGCTCGTAGACCTCTCCCCACTCGATCAGGTCCTCCCAACCATCGCCATTCGCATCCCCCAATCGGTAGATCTCGCGACCGCGACCGATCAGGCTGCCGTTGCCTTCGAGGCGCCATAGCAGGTCCTGAGCACGAGCCGCGCTTACGCACAGAAGAGGGACCAAGGTCCACACAATCGTTCGCATGGCAACCTCCTGACTAACCGAGGTTGACCCAGAACGCGTTCGCGGGCACGCCTTCGTTGGTGATCACAAAAAGCATGTACCAACCGGGCGGCGCGTGCCGATGGGTCGCCGGCATCAAGATGTGCAGCGAACCGGGAATCGCATCTTCGGTGTAGAGCGACGCCAAGCGCACGCATCGTTGCCCCCCGTCGCAGTGGTGCGTCACGGCCGCGGGTGCCATGAGAACGACCTGCGCCACCTCGACTCCCGCGGGCAGCGTATTCGACCATGACACGCGGCAATGCTGTCCGTAGGTCGCACCTAGCAGGTTGTCTTGGCTGATCGGAGCCGACGAAAACGAGTCGACCAGGCCCACGCCGACCGGACGGCGGTTGGCAGGACCGAGCAGGTAGGGAGGGATCCAGATCTGGTAGTCCGTAGTGCGATTCTCGCCACCGCACACGAGCACCCGTCCATCGGGCAACAACAGCGCACACGAATGGTAGTCCCGTGGTGATGAGGTATGCATGGCCATCGGCCTCCACAACCCCGACGCCACGCTGTACAGCTCGGGCTCGAAATTGAATGAGCCAGCGATCGGTCGCCCCCCGACTGCAAACAAGTCGCCGGTCGGCAGGATGACGACGTTAGCGAAATAGCGCGCGTGGATCATGTCCGGAATATCGACGTCCGTTCCCGACGACCATCGGTTGGTCGCGCCCACTGGGATCGTGACGACAACCGACTCCACGCGATTGGTGTAGCCAGGCGCCAGGGTAGAGATCCGCTCGCCACCAATGCGAACGACACGGTTGGCAACCGCTCCAACGCCAGTTGGCAGCAACAGGTTGGTCGAGTAGATGACTCGACTGGGCACTGCTTCCTGGCCGATGTCCAGTGAGTACGCGGGGTTCGTGGCCGGATCGTGCGCCCATGTGATGCCCTGCCCCATGTAGCCCGACACGAAGAGTCGGTTTGTGGTGCCCGAGGTGATCGGGTCCAACACGCCAACGGGATGGATCCGCGGGTACTCGGTCAACCCGGCGAACGGCGGCAGAAACGGCGGGATCGTGACAAAGGGGCCTTCGTACTGACGGGCAGTCGGCGGCGGCGGTGGCGACCCGAGCTTCTGTTCGAACGCGAGGAGGACCGGTGGATTCGAACCGAAGCTGATCCGGCACGACTCGTACGTGTTGATTTCGGCGAAGGTGGTTGTGCCGGGCAAGATGTCTGTGCCGCCGAGGATCAGGAATCGATTCTCCAGGCTGCCATCCGAGGTGACCGTCGGGTACCAGCGTTCGGCTTGCATGTCTAACAGCATCTTCCACCATGTGCCGAACGGGTTGTTCGGCGACGGCATCGGATCCCACTGGTAGACGACCCTCGCGCCTTCCCATGCAAAGTTGACGGTCGAATTGAACAGCGGCAACCCTGTACCCGGGATCGGCGGATACGCCCTGGTCCCGCCTGCGACGAACAACCGCCCGTCAGCCGTCCACCGCTCGTCAGCGCAGAACAGTTCCCCCACACCAGCCAGCGTTTGCTGCGGCCCGGTCTGCGTCGGGTCCATCTGCAAGACGGCGTTGTGGAATGTGTACGCCGAACCACCACCTGGCACGAACGGGTTGCCGTTGGCACCGTACGGATTGACGACCGCCCACGGTTGGTAGGAACGAGTACCGACCTGCGTCAAGGTGCCGTCCCACACCAGCAAACAACCGCGGTAAGGTCCCGATGGAATCAGGTTCGTGTGGATCGCCTGGAAGCGCTGGCCCGGCACACTGGCCGGCGCGCCAGTGGCGTTGACGAAGTTCTCAGTGATCCAGTACTGCTGCAGCGGCCCTGGCAACGAGGCCGACGCAGGGTGCACGACCGGGGTAGCGGTTGGGTTCACTGGCGGGTGGTTGAAGCCGAGCAACCACTGACCCTGCGCGCTCACTGCGTCACAGAACAGAACAGAACAGAACAGAACAGAACGGCCGCTCTCAGGATCAGCATGGGAGTTCTCCTTGGCTCCGGAAGAACCAGAGTTGAGGTCGATCCGGAAGCCTCGTCAAGGCCCGAACAATCGAGCGCGCTCACAAGAGACATTCGGCGCCGTTGCCTGCGGCGTTGCCTACGGATGCGACGTCCCACCCCACCATCCGCGGATGCCCCAATCGCGACGATGGCCGCTGACGAAACGAGAATGGGTTGGCTGACGGGATTTGAACCCGCGACCCCCAGGACCACAACCTGGTGCTCTAACCAACTGAGCTACAGCCAACGTACCGACGGCCTACTGCGGTGCGCGAGACCACGGCCCCACAGCGGGCGAGCACTTTGCCGTCGCTGTCGACCCCGGTCAAGGACCATGGAGCTGCACCTCCCTGCACGCCAAGCGCCCCGCGCCACGCAAAACGTTCCGACCAGTCTGTTACCGGCTCGTGTTCGACGCACTTTCGCGACTCCCAATGTCCGACTCGAGCCAACCACGGGCGCGAAAGGAAAGCCGCATGCCGAAGCTTGCGTCGCTGGATCTCCCTCGCTAGCGTCCTCGCCCCGACAGTGAGCCTCCGTAGCTCAGCTGGTAGAGCAGCGGATTCTTAATCCGCGGGTCGAAGGTTCGATCCCTTCCGGAGGTACCAGACGCAAGGCGGCCGCCGTGCAACCCACGGTGGCCGCTCCTGCCTTGGCCCGCGTCCCGCAGCCCCTCAGAGATCGGCCCGCGCCGCCGTCTCGCTGATCGGTGAATGCGGAGGTTGCCGAGGCTGCTTCGGCAAGTGCAGCACGAAGGTCGTGCCCACCCCGATCTCCGACTCGAACGTCACAAAGCCCCCGTGCCCCTGCACGATCTCCTTGACGATGTGCAGACCCAATCCGGTGCCGCTGATGCCGCCCGTGTTGCTGCCGCGCTCGAAGCGCCGGAACAAGCGCGGCCGATCCTGCTCCGGAATGCCGATGCCGTTGTCGCGCACCCCGATGCGCCACTCGTGCCCGCCATCCTCGGCGAAGACGCTGACGACCGGCAGGGTCTCCGTCGGCCCATACGCAATCGCATTGCCGATCAGGTTCATGAAGACCTTGGTCAGAGCCCACGCATCGGCGGTGATCACCGGCATGGCCTCGACGCGCAACCGCACGTCGTGTTCGTCGATCTCGTAGCGCAGCGTGCGCAGCACGTCGGCGATCAGCAGCGTCAGGTCGCATTCGTCGAAGTCGAGCCGCACGCCGTCGTGGTCGAGCCGCGAACTGTCGAGCAGGTCGCGCACGAGCCGTTCCATCTGATTCACGGCCATCAGGCCATTTTGGATGGCCTGATGCACCGGCGCCGTCAGGGAGCCAAGGTAGCCCTTGTCGAGGGTCGCCAGCATGAGCCGAACGGCGCTCAACGGACGGTTGAGGTCGTGCACGGTCTGCTGGGCGATGTCGACGAGGTCGTTGGCCTTGCGCTCCCACAACAACCGCTGCTGGTCGACCTCGCCAAAGCGTTCGGCGAGTTCGAGATTCGACCGCACGGTCTTGTCCAGCAGCGAGTTGTCCACCTCGGCCTTCGCCCCGGATTCGAAGGCGATCGGTCCGGCCGACAGGTCGACGTCGAGTTCGGCGTCGCTGAGCACATCACTGTGAGCCTCGACGCTGGCCCGCGATGTCTCGCGCAGTTCGTAGCGAAAACTCCCGTCGTCGGCGACCGGGTTGCACGCCTCGATCGGCACCGCAGCCTCGGCCGCGTTGTGTTCCCGCCGCAACCCGTCCTGCTCCAGGTCGTCGAGAAGGACCAGGTCCGCCGCCCACTGGCCGCTGCTCGAGTCGCCGGTCTCAGGTACCGGGTCCTCTTCGGCCGCGGGCGCTACCGCCGGCAGCCTCGTTGGTCCGTCTTGGTCGCCGAGAGCCACGCGAGTTTGCGGCAGGTCGGCGATCGCCACGGTCGAACGCGAACGCCGCACTTCGTCGCAGATGTCCCACAGTTTGCGCCGAACCTCTTCCGCGACGTCGTGCGGGCTGGTCTTGCCGCGCCCGAGCCCGTAGAGCTCCACCTTCCTCTCGACGAGCATCGACGCCGCCTGCACGAAGGTCTCGAAGACGCCGTGTCCTTCGGTGGCCACCGACGGGAACGCCTCGACGTCGGGCCGGAAGCGGAATTGGCGATTGAGCTCGTCCTCGGTGAGGATGTCCGACAGGTCACGCTTGTTGTATTGCACGACGATAGGCACGTTCTCGGATGTGCCGCTGCTGCCGCGCAGGTTCTCGCGCATGCTCTGCAGCGATTCGAGGTTCTCCTGCAAGCGGCAGCGTTGGCTGTCGACGACGAACACCACCGCGTCGGCGCCCTGCAGCACATACTTCCGCATCTGCCGGTACTTGGGCTGCCCCGGCACGGTGAAGCCCTGGATCCGGATCTTGAAGCCGCCGACCTGCCCCAAGTTGATGGGCAAGAAATCGAACAACAGCGTCGAGTCCTCCTCGGTGTTGATCGAGACGAGCTGCACCTCGTTGCGCGGGCAGAAGATGCCGTGGACCTGCTGCAGGCTCGTGGTCTTGCCGCCCACGCCCACCCCGTAGTAGACCAACTTCGCGTTGATCGTGCGCTCGGCGACGTTGATGAAACCCATCGGTTGTTCGTTGACTGGCGGGGCGGATTCAGCAGGCTCTCGACCGACATCGGCATCCGCCCCAACCGAGCTTCACCTCGAGCTCCAGCCAACCCCCGGCAGCGGGTAGGGCATGAGCCCCCCCCACCAGGCGCGCTCGGCGGCGAGGGTCGAGCGCAGCACGTCGTGCAGTTCACTGGCTTGCACCGCAGCCAATGCCGCGACATCGATGCCGCGCTGCGCCGCCAGCAGTCGAGCCTGAATCCGTCCGGGCAGCAGCGCGCTCTCGCCCGCGGTCACTGCATTGCCCGCAGACGCCGGTGCCACGGCCAACTCGACCTCGAGGCAACGCACGGCTGAAGCGAGTTCCTGCGCCGACGGCGGCACCCGCCGCAAGTCCTCGAGCAAGCCCTGCAACTCGGCCTGCACGGCGATGCGTTCCGCCTCGGCGTCCGCCGCGGCCTGCTCGCCGGGCCAGAGCTTCCTGGGATCGAAGCCGCGGCGACAGAACGTCACCAAGGGATCGCCCGCGAGCCACGACCAACTGACGAACGGCGCGCGCGCCATCGCCTCTCGCCCCATCGCCCGAAAGCGGCGCCAGGCCCGCGCGCGCGCGACCTCGACACCGATGGCGAACGCCGGCAATTGCTCGCTCGAGGGCACCAGGAACGCAGCCGCGACGAACGGTGAGTCGACGCGCGCGTGCGGCACGAACTCCGGCGCCGCAATCGCCTGTGCTGCCGCTGTGCGCGAGTTCTGCGGGATCGCGACGGGACCGGTCAGTGCCATAGCCAGGCTTGCTCGCAGGGCCTCGGGCAGCAGACCGAGACCCCAGCCGCGCCGCGGCACGGCCACTCGCAGCAGCTCGCGCGCACGCGCGGGTGCGAGTGCCTGAATCGCGCGCGCCGATCCCGCCGTAGATCGCGCGGCCGAGCCGGAGCACAACGCCAGCCGCGCCCGGCTCTGCAGCGCGAGCCCTGGATACAACGACTCGGCGTCGTCGGCGGCCAGCGCCGTGCGCGCGATGACGCGGGCCAGCAAGTCGTCGTCGATCGATCTCGTGTCGTCGAGCAAGGCTTCGACGAACGCCGCAGCTCGCGCACACGAAGAACCATCGGCAACGACGAAGACCACGCTGGCGTCAGCGCCGACCTGCATGCCGCTGGCCAGCGTGCCAGGCACCTCGGCACGGGCCCGTTCGAGTCGACACTCGGCCAGCACGCGCGCCGCACCGCACTCCGCGCTCGCATCGTCGTCAT
>JBDSBS010000806.1:0-5823 GCA_039921435.1 Planctomycetota bacterium
CACGCTTGCCCCAGACATCGACGCCGCGCAGGCCTTCGCTGTTCTGCAGCACCCCGGTCGCGACCTTGCCCTCGACTCGCAGGTTCGGATGCACGCGCAATGCAAACGTGCCTTCCTTGGTGTCGCCGAACACCAGCGGCCCGCTGCCGGGCCGCAAGGTCACGGCGATATCGATCGTTCGCGCATCCGGTGTGCCGCCGAAGACCAGTTCGCGCAGCTCGGTGGCGACCAACGTGTCCTCAGAGGCGAGCCAACGGTATCGACAACGAACGCGCGCGCCGGCTCCATCGTTCGAGACCTCGCACGGCCCGTCGATCACGATGCGTTCGCGGTGGCTCTGGCCGGCCCAGAAGTCGAAGCCGCTGACGTCGCCGTGCGCGAACCACAGCGACTGGTGGTGCGGGTGGTCGCGCTCCTCGTCTTGCGCCTCGGCCATCGGAAAGCTGCGCGTCATCGGCACGCTGCCGGGACCCAGCAAGGGGAACACGAACGGACGCGGCTCGGCCCGGTAGTTCACGTCGGCGAACGGCTCGCCACCGAGCGTCACGCAGACGGTGTCACCCGCCAGGACAGCGTGCGCCGATGGGCTGGTGCACGAGGCGATCGAGAACAGCCACAGGCCCGCGCGATGCATGCCGGCAGTCTCGCCGATGCGTCAGCCGCTCGCCACCGGCATCGAACCCAAGAGGCCCTCCTGCAACCACACTCGACGGCCGGGCAATCGCCCGTCTCCTGTCAGTTCCTGTCAGTGCGCCGGCGCGATGCCCTTCTCTGCAGGCTCGCAGCGGTTCGCCAGTGGCACCAGAACCGGTTGGCCCTCCCCCGTCAGCGGATTGCGTCGCAGCACCCGGCCATCGCGCAACACCCAAACCGGCGCCCCATCGCGATCGGTGCGGACCTCGACGACCAACGGGCGAAGGCTCCGGTCCGGGCATGTCACACCGTCGAGCGGCGCAGTAGGTCCAGCTCGAACCGACCCAGGTCCGTCCGAACTCGAACTCCGCTCCAACGCGTCCTGCAGGAAGGCGCGCTGCAGCGCGGCATCCGACGCGACGGCGCCCATTGCCTTACCGGCTCGCGACGTTGCTGGCGTCACCGCCCCCATCGGTACCACGTTCACCAGCACAACCGCCACCGGCGCCCCTTCCACCGGTGCCCCCTCCACGGGCGCCACGATGGCGCGCGGAGCGAGGAACGGGTTGCCTGAAACGAGCGCCCCGACGAGAACTGCCGCCACCAGCACGAAACCGATCTTTGCCTGCATGCGAAGGTGGGCATCGCTACGCAGCTCCACCCGCACCGCCGGCCAGCAAATCCCTTGCCGGATCGTTGCCAACGGCGCATGCGCGTCCTTCCCCGCACCGCGCTCGCTGCCTAGGATCGCACGCTTTGCCCACGCCTAGGACGACGACGTGACCGACGGCATCGCACCAGACCGACTCGAAAAGCTGCAGGCGCTGCGCGCGGCTGGCCAGGATCCATTCCCCGCCCGCGTAACACGCGGCCAACCGGTCGCCGACCTGCTCGGGGACTTCCAGAGCCGCACGGGCCAGACCGTGACCGTCTGCGGCCGCCTTGGCCAGGTGCGCGACTTCGGCAAGCTGCGCTTCTCGCACCTGCAGGATCGTTCGGGCTCGATCCAGATCGGCTTCCAGCGCGAACGGCTCGCGGCGTTCTGGCCGGACCGCAAGCGTGTCGAAGGCAACGACCTGGTTAGCATCACGGGCGAACTCGGCCTCACGCAGAAGGGCGAACCGACCCTGTGGGCGACCGAGGTGCAGCTCGCGGCCAAGGCCCTGCGCGCGGCCCCCGAGAAGTGGCACGGACTGACCGACACCGAGCAGCGCTACCGCATGCGCTACGTCGACCTGTTCGCCAACCCCGAAGTGCGGCACGCGTTCGCGCAGCGCTCCCGTGTCGTGCGCGAGGTGCGCGCCTACCTCGACTCGCTGGGTTACCTCGAGGTCGAGACGCCGATCCTGCAGCCGATCTTCGGCGGTGCCGCGGCGCGCCCGTTCACGACGCACCACAACACGCTCGACATGCAGCTCTACCTGCGCATCGCGCCGGAGCTGTACCTCAAGCGCCTCATCGTCGGCGGCATGGAACGCGTCTACGAGATCGGCCGCGTGTTCCGCAACGAAGGCATCAGCACGCGCCACAATCCCGAGTTCACGATGCTCGAGAGCTACGAGGCGTGGGCCGACTACCGCGACATCATGGCGCGCGTCGAGGGCCTGTTTGCGCACCTGGTGTCGAGCGTGCTCGGCGGCCAGCCGAAGGTGAAGTTCCGCGACGTCGAGTACGACCTGCAGCCACCGTTCCAAAAGGAACGCTACCTCGACCTGTTCTCGCAGCAGAACCCCGGCGTGGACTGGTTCGACCACGGTAGCGTGCTGCCGCGCGCGCGCGAACTCGGCCTGAAGACCGACGGCATCGAGCCGCACAAGCTGGCCAACGACGTCTTCGAGGCCACCGTCGAAGGCACGCTGCAGGGCCCGATCTTCGTCTACGACTACCCCGTCGCGATCAGCCCGCTGGCCAAGCGCCTCGCGGACGACGCACGCGTCACCGAACGCTTCGAGTTGTTCGTCGCGGGCATGGAACTCGGCAACGCGTTCAGCGAACTCAACGACCCGATCGACCAGCAGCAGCGCTTCGAAGATCAGGTTGCACACAAGGACGACGAGACCCCGGGCGAGGTCGACCTCGACTACGTCACGGCGCTCGAGTTCGGCATGCCGCCGGCGGGTGGACTCGGCATCGGCATCGACCGCTTGTGCATGCTGCTCAGTGGCTCGTCGTCGATCCGCGATGTCGTGCTGTTCCCGCTGCTGCGTCGTCTCGATGCTGGGGTTCCGGATGCTGGGGCTCCGGATGCTGGGGCTCCGGATGCTGGGACCGATACCGACAGCACGCCGCCCGACGGCGCTGAACCGACGCCGTGATCGCCGCCTTCAGTCCGTTCTTGGCGGTGCGCTACCTCGTGACGCGCCGCATCAACCTGCTCGGCACGTTCGGCGTGGCGTTCGCCGTGTGGGCGATGATCGTCGTCGACAGCGTGTTCACGGGTTTCGTCACCGAGATCCGCGCCGACGTGCGCCGCAGCACGACCGACTTGCTCGTGACCGACTTGCCGCACGAAACCGGCTACGAGACCTTGCGCGCGGTGCTCGGAGCCGATGCCGATGTCGCCGCGACCGCGCCGAGGCTGCGCCACCACGGTCTGTTCCAGCCGCTGCACCCGCAGGGGCGCGCCAGTCGGCCCATCGCCAGCGCCGAGGTCGACTTCAACCACATGGAGAGTGGGTTTGCGCTGCTGCTCGGCATCGATCCCGTGCTCGAAGAGCCCGTCAGCCACCCTGGCGACTGGCTCACCCGCGCACCCGAAGTGTTCGCGGCGCACCACGTGGAAGTCCCGCGTTCGACCGTGTTCGACGAACCCGATCCGCAGCGCCGCGCCATGCTGCTGCTGCCCGACGAAGTCGAGTGGAACGCGCGCCGCCGCGCCGACCTGCCGCGCGAACCGAGGCTTGCCGACAGCAAGAGCGTTTGGCCAGGCCTGCTGCTGGGCTGGCGCCGTTATCCATACACCCCGCGCATGGAGCCCGGCGACCCGCTGGACCTGCTGTGCGCGGCCTACCGCCCCGACGCAACCGGCGGGGCCGCACTTCACCCGCACTCGATGCGCATCGCGTTCGCGGGTTGGTTCGCCACCGGGCACCGCATGTTCGACGAGACGACGGCGCTGCTGCCGATCGAAACTCTGCGCACGCTGCTCGGCCAGGACGCCGCCGAGCCAAACAGCATCGACCTCGTCACCGACGTGGCGGTCCGTGTGCGGCCAGGGCTCAGCGCCGCGGACCTGCTTGCGTGCAAACACCGCCTGTGCTTTGCCGTGCAGAAGGTCCTGCCGAACGGCAGCGGTGTCTGCAGTGTGCTCGACTGGGAAGAACAGAACTCGGTCTTCTTGAGCGCCGTCGCGCACGAACAGGGCATGATGCAGTTCGTGCTGTTCGTCGTCATGCTGGTCGCCGCGTTCGTCATCTACGCAACGCTGCACATGATGGTCGTGCAGAAGGTCAAGGACATCGGCATCCTGGCCGCACTCGGCGGGACGCCGCGCGCCATCGGCGCCGTCTTCCTGCTCGGCGGCCTCACGGTCGCGATCCTGGGCGCCCTGCTGGGGGCGGGCTTCGGCGTCTTGTCGGTGCAGTGGATCAACCCAGTCAACGACTGGTTGTTCGCCAAGACCGGCCTCGAACTGTTTCCGCGCGCGCTGTTCGACCTGCAGCGCATCCCGTGCCGGCTGCAGGTGTCCTGGCTCTTGAAGGTGACCATCGGCGCCGTCGTGCTGGCGCTGCTTGTCGCCTTCGTGCCCTCGCGCAAGGCCTCCCGCATGAACCCCGTCAAGGCGCTGTCCTACGAATGACCGCTCCCGTGCTTGCTGCCGTCGGTGTCACCAAGAACTACCGCCTCGGCAAACAACAGATCCCCGTGCTGCGCGGCGTCGACCTGCAGGTTGCACCCGGCGAAGCCGTCGCGCTGCTGGGCGCTTCGGGTGCCGGCAAGTCGACACTGCTGCACGTGCTCGGCTTGCTGGACCCACCCACCAGCGGCAGCGTGCTGTTCGACGGCAAACCCGTGCACGACCTGCCGATCCGCGAACGCGCGCGATTGCGGCACACGCACACGGGCTTTGTCTTCCAGTTCTACCATCTGATCCCCGAACTCACCGCGCTGCAGAACGTGCTGCTGTCGCGCATGATGACGACGCCCGTGCTGCGCTACTGGCGCGAACGCAAGGCCGCCAGGGCGGCGGCAGTCGCCATACTCGAGCAAGTCGGCCTGCAAGACCGCCTGCGCCACCGGCCAGCCGAACTGTCGGGCGGCGAACGCCAGCGCGTCGCCATCGCGCGGGCGCTCTTGGCCGAGCCGCGCGTCATCATGGCCGACGAGCCGACCGGCAACCTCGACTCGACGACGGCGAAGGGTGTCGTCGACCTCATGTTTCAGATCCAGCAGCAGCGTCAGATCGCGTTCTTGCTGGTCACCCACGACGAAGGCCTCGCCAAGCGCTGCAACCGCATCGTGCGCATGAAGGACGGCGTCGTCTCTGCGTCCGCCCTGGCCGCAGCGAACTGAACCTAGCCACTGAACCTAGCCACTGAACTGGGTTACCGATGTACCGCCTATTCCTCGCCATCCGCTACCTGATGACCCGGCCGATCAATCTGCTCGGCATGGGCGGCATCATGATCAGCGTCTGGGCGCTCGTCGTCGTCGTCTCGCTGTTCTCCGGCTTCATTGCCACGGTCGAAGAGCACGTGCACTCGGCCAGCTCCGACATCACGGTCGCGGGGCTACCGGCGTGGGCCGAGTGGCCGAGCGTGCGCGCAGCACTCGCCGACGACGTCAACGTGAAGGCTCTGGCTCCTCGCGTCCTGCACTACGGCATTCTCAACAAGCCGGGTCAGCGGCCGCAGCCGCCGCCGCTGCCGGGCCGCGGCGCCCTGCACGGCGGCGACCAACCGTTCTTGTTCGTGCTCGGCATCGACACCGCGGCCGAGACCGAAGTCACGGGCCTCAGCTCGTGGTTGCGCAACGCCGAGATCCCCGATGCCCTGCGTGCGACTGACCTGATAGCACCCTTGGCGCCGCACGACGGCGTGCCCGGAATCCTGATCGGCCTCGACCGCATGCGGCGCGAAGGCCTACATCCCGGCGATCGGGTCACGCTGACCTCGGCGCGGTTGCACACTGACGCCGAGGGCAACAAGACCCCCGAGCAGATCACACTCGACTTGCAGGTCGCCGGCGCCT
>JBDSBS010000807.1:0-4928 GCA_039921435.1 Planctomycetota bacterium
GTCGAGGTCGCCGTCGCCGTCCACATCCCAGGCGCAGAGGCTGTTCCACCAGCCCGTGTGCGCCGCGAGGCCCGCGGCTTCGGTCTGATCGACGAAGCTCTGACCGCGTTCGTTGTGCAGATAGCGAATCGGCTGCCAGTGCGCGGCGATCAGCAGATCGAGCCAGCCGTCGTCATCGACGTCCGTGAACAAGGCACTCGTCACCATGCCCGCGTGCAGCAAGGCTGGCGCGAGCTCGGCAGTGACGTCGACGAAGTGGCCGCCGTCGTTGCGCAGCAAGCGGCTCGGCGGTGCGTCGGGGTAGGAGCCCGGCACGAGCCGGCCAGCGACGAACAGGTCGACGTTGCCATCGCGGTCGAAGTCGGCGGCACATACGTGGCCCGAAGACTCGCGCAGGTCCGGCAGGGCCTTGTCGTCGCGCGTGAACGTGCCGCCACCGTCGTTGCGGTAGAGCCGGTTCTGCAGCGTCGCATCCCCTTCCTTCACCTCGGCACCGCCGCTGGCGACGAACAGGTCGAGGTTGCCGTCGCCGTCGTAGTCGAGCCACACGATGCCCATGTCCTCGCAGTTCGCGTTCTGCTCCCATGGCCCCGGTTGCTGCTGCCAACCCTTCTCGGTTGCGAGCCACAGAGCACCCGCCTGACCGCGTGCGCCGCCAACGAACAGGTCCTCGTCGACATCGCCGTCGACATCGCCGAATGCAACGCCGGGTCCGAGCCGCGACACGCCACTGGGCAGCAGCGGCTGGTCCTTGAACTCGTCGAACTCGTTCTCCTGATGGCGGAACGGCGGCGCGGTCGCGGGCACGAACAGCGCTGGTTGGATCGAAGCTTCGACCTTCGTCGAACGATCGGGCGGCGGTCCCGGCGGTTCGGTGACTGTGAACAGGAAGCCTGGCTTCAGGTCTTGGAAGTGCTGCACGTGTCCCGATGGCCACTCGACGCTTAGGTCGACGATGGTCTCGCTGTTGCCAACCCCGAAGTGCACCTCGGGGTTCTGCCCCGAGAGATAGCCGCGCGACAGCCAGTTCTCGCGCACGAGCACCTTGTTTCCCGACGGGGTGCCGCCCGGCAGCGTGCAGTAGACGCGCGCACCGATGCCGAAGGCATTGCCGTGCTGGCCGCGCAGACGCACGACGATGGCCCGACCGTCCGTGGTCTGGTTCTCGTAGATCGCGACCGGTTCGTTCCAGTTGTTGACGACCACATCGAGGTCGCCGTCACCATCGAGGTCGACGAGTGCCGCACCGTGACTCACGGCTTCGAGGTCGAGGCCCCAGTCGGCGCCGGTCTTCGCGAACTGCAGGTCGCCGACGTTGCGCAGCGCGAGGTTCTTCTCGGGCACCTTGCGCACATTCTGGATCAGCTCGATCGCGGCCTGCTGCCGCTTCTCGGCCCACAGGGCCTGCACGCGCAGCTGCAGGTCCGGGTCCATGTCGAAGCGCGCGATGCCGTTGGTGGCAAAGACGTCGAGCCGCGTATCGTTGTCGAGATCGCCAAACAGCACGCTCCAGGTCCAGTCGGTGCTTGCCGACCCCGCCAGGATGCCGGCCTCTTGGAAGCGCCCGAGCCCCGTGTTGAGCAGCAGCGCGTTGCGCATGTATTGAGGGGGCCGCGCGTGCATGAGCACAGGGCGCTGCGGATTCATGTCGCCCATGAGCACCTTCGCCTGTCGGTGCGTCGTCATGCTCATGTCGGCGACCAAGAAGTCGAGCCGACCGTCGCCGTCGATGTCGCCGGCGTCGCCGCCCATGCCGTAGAAGGCGGTGTGCGGCAGCACTTCGCCAGTGACGTTGCGGAACGTGCCGTTGCGCTCGTTGTGGTAGAGCGTGTCGGGCGACTCGAGGTCGTTGGCGACGTAGAGATCCGGATAGCCGTCGTCGTCGTAGTCCCACCAGGTCGCCGACAGGCCCATGCCACTGCCAAGGATGCCGGTGCTCGCGGACACGTCGACGAAGCGGCCGTCGACGCCGCGCAGCAGCCGGTCCGGCTGGCCCGTCATGAATCGCTGGCCGCGGAACGCTAGGAAATGCTCGCGCAGCGCTTCGGGCACGTCGCTGTCCTGCTGCAGCTTGTCCTTCTGCGCCAGCTCGTTGATCTCGTCCCATTGCGCGGGGCTCGGCACCATGCCCGCGACGGGGCGCAACGTATCGGCCGGTGGCCGCATGCTGCGCAGCACCTCGGGTGTCTGCGTCCAGCCCGCGTGCAGCGCGCGATTGGTCAGCAGGTAGAGGTCGAGTTTGCCGTCGCAGTCGTAGTCGGCGAACGCCGCCATCATCGATGCCGCGGCGATGTCGAGGCCGTACTTGCCAGCGTTCTCGCGGAACGTGCCGTCGCCCTGGTTCTCGTAGAGCAGGTTCTTGGCTTCGAGGTTGCAGACGTAGAGGTCGAGGTCGCCGTCGCCGTCGATGTCGACGAACGTTGCACCCGTGCCCCAGGCGGCACCGCCGTCGACGTGGCCCGCGCGCTCGGTGACGTCTTCGAACTGCAGCGGCGCCTTCTGGCGGAACAGGCGGTTGGGTCCGTCCTGCGAGACGAGGTAGATGTCGACCTTGCCGTCGCCGTCGTAGTCGCCGACTGCCAGGCCAGCGCCGTTGGTCAGGTAGGTGTAGGAGTTCTCCTTGATCAGCACGTTCGTGAACTGGATGCCGCAGGTCGCGGCGTCGAGCCGACGAAAGCGCGGGCCGTCGCGACCGCTGGCGGCGGCGAGTGGCGCCGCACTGATTCCGCCCGGCTGCTTGGGTTGCGCGGGTGCCGCGTCGCCGCCGCAGGCGACGCCGAGGCACGCGAGCAACAGCAGCGCGAGCTGGTGGCGGACGGGCGCATGGGCCGGGTGTCGGCGCCGCGTCGCGAACGGGAACGTCATGCCCGAACTATCGCATGCGGCGGCGTCGGCGGGCAGGTCTTGCATCTGCTTGCTTGCGCGAGCCACCCGTTGTGGCCATGAATCTGCGCTCGCGATCCCGACGTCTCACCGTTCGCCCCGCCCGCATGCTGCCGCATCTGCAACGCCTGCGCGCTTCGATCGACCTGCTGTCGATGGTGGTGGGGTTGGTGGCGGGACTGGGGGCGCTCGCTTTCGACTACCTGAGTGGCCTCGTCGTGCGGGTGGCGCTCGTGGGCATGGCCAACTACGCCCCCTCGGGGCCGAGTGGCGAGGTGCACCTGGTTCGCCCACCAGGCCAGCGCCGCGCCGGTCGCGTGGCTCCTGGTCGCGGTGCCCGCGATCGAGTCCGCCGATCGTGGTGCGGCCGACGGCGAGCTGCACAAGGCCATCGAGACCTTCGATTCGGTGCTGCTCGACGAACTGCCCGTGGTCGCCAGCGATGATCCCAACCGATTGCTCGGCCGGCTGCGGCGCCGCGCCATCAACCGGGCCTACACCAAGGAGTTGAAGGAGCTGCGGGAGTTGCAGCAGGGCAGATGAGTGGCGGCCCGCCCGTGCCTGGGCCGTCGATCGACGAAAGCCCCGAAATCCGTGCAACCGATGGCGCCCGCGGGGCACACAGTCCTCTTGCGCACAGATCCGGGCGCGAGCAAAAGTGTTTGTCTTTTGTTCGGGTCCCGCTATCTTGCGACTTTGCACCCAAAACTCGATCCCAAGGGAGGGACCTCGATGAAACCCAAGGCTGGAGAAACGACGAAGGCGCCGTTGAGTGAGGCGTTGCTCGATGCCATCGCATCGATCCACAAGAGCCATGGTAATGGCTCCATCATGCGCATGGGCGACCGCGTGGAGGTGCACGTCGAAGGCATCTCGACGGGTTCGCTCGGGCTCGACCTGGCGATCGGCGGCAAGGGCTTGCCGCGCGGCCGCATCATCGAGGTCTTCGGTCCCGAGTCCTCGGGCAAGACGACGCTCACGCTGCACGTGGTCGCCAATGCCCAGCGGCAGGGTGGGGTGTGCGCCTTCATCGACGCCGAACATTCGCTCGACCCGCAGTACGCCCGCAAGCTGGGTGTCGACCTCGACGCGCTGCTCATCTCGCAGCCAGACAACGGCGAGCAAGCGCTCGACATCTGCGAGACGCTGGCCAAGTCGGGGGCGATCGACGTGATCGTCATCGACTCGGTGGCGGCCCTCGTGCCCAAGGCCGAAATCGAGGGCGAGATGGGCGACACCTTCATGGGCCTGCAGGCGCGACTCATGAGCCAGGCGCTGCGCAAGCTGACGGCCCTGACGGCCAAGTCGAGGACCACGCTGGTCTTCATCAACCAGATCCGCGAGAAGATCGGCGTCATGTTCGGCAGCCCCGAGACGACGACGGGCGGCCGCGCCCTCAAGTTCTACTCGTCGGTGCGCATCGACATCCGCCGCATCGGCCAGATCAAGAACGGCGAAGAACCGGTCGGCGCGCGCACCAAGGCGACCGTCGTCAAGAACAAGATCGCACCGCCGTTCAAGAAGTGCGAGTTCGACATCCTGTTTGCCGAGGGCATCAACCGCCTCGGCGAAGTGCTTGACATCGGTGTCGAAAACGGCTTCCTGAAGCGTTCGGGCACGTGGATCAGCTACGGCGAGACGCGCCTGGGCCAGGGCCGCGAGAAGGCGCGCGACTTCCTCAAGGAGAACCCTGCGCTGGCCAAGGAGATCGAGGACGCGATGCTGGCGCACGTGCAGAAGCGCAACGCGGGGCCCGATCTGGCCACGGTCGCGGCGGCGGCAACCGACAAGTCGGATGCGAGCAACGTCGATGCCGGCAAGCCGGACGGTAGCAAGCCGGATAGCGGCAAGGTTGACAACAGCAAGGTTGACAACAGCAAGACCGACAGCAGTAAGACCGACAGCAGCAAGCCGGACAGTGGCAGGCCGGACAGCAGCAAGCCGGACAGTGGCAAGACCGACAGCAGGTCGACGCCCGTGCGCGGCCAGGCCCCGCAGCGACAGGCCGCCGGCGGGTGAGCGCAGCAGGCGCGGGCGGCCGGTGC
>JBDSBS010000808.1:0-8612 GCA_039921435.1 Planctomycetota bacterium
TGGAGCTGGCTCAGCACCTGGGTCGGCTAGCCCTGAAGTCCGAGTCGCATTCGGCGTCGACCTTCGCTGCCTGCACCGTCTGCAGCCGGCCGTTGCTCCCGCGCCTTCCTTGCGCAACGATGCTGCCGGCCCCTCGCGAACCAGATGCCCAAGAAGCTGCAGCGCAAACTCCCTGTCCCGAAGCAAGCCTCGGCTGTCGCCGTCTCCGTCTCCGGCGGCGGTGGTGGGGCCCGATCCTCGTTCTCGTTCGGCCGCAACCGCGTCACGGCGCGCGTGCTGGCCGAGTTCACGAGCCAGCTCGCGGTGCTGCTCAACGCGGGCATCCCGATCACCAAGAGCCTGCGCATCCTGCAAGGTCAACTGCCGCAGGGCCCGATGAAGCGCATCGCTGCGTCCCTGGTCGACGACGTCGAGGGTGGCACGTCGCTGTCGGAGGCGATGGCCAAGTACGAGACGGTGTTCGATCCGCTCTACACCAACATGATGCGCGCCGGCGAGGCCGGTGGTGTGCAGGAAGAGATCCTGAACCGGCTCAGCGGATTCCTGACGCAGAGTGAGTCGATCAAGTCGCGCGTCAAAGGGGCGCTGGCCTACCCGATCGCGATCTTGACCGTGGCAGTGCTCGTGCTGCTGTTGGTGTTCGCCTTCGTGATTCCCCAGTTCAAGTCGGTCTTCGCGACGATCGGCAAGGGTGCGCTGCACTGGACCACGCAATTGGTCATGGACATCGGCGACCACATGAAGGTCTGGTGGTGGAGCTACCTGCTCGGCATCGTGCTCGCGATCGCGCTGCACCGCCTGCTCATGGCCAAGGTGGAGGGCTACAAAAGCATCATGCACAAGGTGGCGTTGCACATGCCGCTGTTCGGCACGCTGATCCACAAGAGCCTGGTCGCGCGCTTTGCCCGCACGTTCGGCACGCTGATCCAGAGCGGTGTGCCGCACCTCGAGGCGCTCGACATCCTGTCGGCCTCGACGAGCAACGTGCACATGAAGTCCGCAGTCGGCATGGTGCAGTCGTCGATTCGCGAGGGCGCTGGCTTTGCGGTGCCGATGGGCGAGAGCAAGATGTTCGACGACATCGTCATCAACATGGTCGACGTCGGCGAACAGACAGGCGAGCTCGACCGCATGCTGACCAAGGTCGCCGACCGCTACGAGGCCGACGTGGACCGCACCGTCGAGACGACCTTCAAGCTGATCGAACCGATCCTGCTGGTCGTCATGGCGGTCGTCGTCGGCTTCATCGTCTTCGCGCTGTTCATGCCGTTGCTCACGATGATGCAGCAGATGAGCAAGAGATAGGGCCGTGTCGCTCGCGTGGCGCATCCTGCTGTTTGCGTTGCTGCTCAATGTGATCACGGTCGGTAGCGTGCAGGTCGTCGTCTATCTGGCACAACAGGACTGGTTTCGCAGCCAGCGCCTTGCGCTCACGGAATCGGTCGACGCGTCGTTCGACGAGATCGAACGCACCTACTCGCCCAAGGCCATCGGGGACGCCGCCACTGACGCGGCTCAGGTGCGCAAGCTGCTGGTCACGGGGTCGGTCCGCGAACTGTACGACGACGTCATCGTCACCAGTGGGCGCCCGCCGTACGACGGTGTCTACCTCAATCCGCTGGGCGCCGTGCACCGAGACCCGGACCTGTTCCAGCACGACGAGATCGTCGCGGGCATCGGCAAGGCGCGCGAGGTCGATGGCAAACTGTGGGTGGCCGGCGGTTACTGCCGCGCGCTGCGGCGCAGCGGCACCGTCGTGGGCTACCTGTGGTTTCTGCCGAAGTTCTCGCCTTCTTTACCCAAGGCACTGCCTCTGTGGACCTCGGTGCTCGGCGTGACCACTGCCACGTTGGTGTTCGGCATCGTGCTCTTCTGGATCACGCGTCGCACGATCCTGCGGCCGCTGCGGGCGCTGGGCGATGCCGCCGCTGAGGTTGCGACGCGCGGCTATTCGGTGCGCTTGCCGCCGGCGTTCGGCATCGGCGAACTCGGGCCCGTCGTGGCCACGTTCAATCGCATGGCAGCGCAGGTGCAGGAGCACACCACGACGCTCGAGCAGGCCGTGCGCGATGCGGTCGAACAGGCAAAGCAGAAGGAACGGGCGCTGCTCGTCAGTGCGCGCCTGGCGAGCATCGGCACGCTGGCGGCCGGCGTCGCCCACGAAATCAACAACCCGATCGGGGGCATGCAGAACGCTGTCAACCGGCTGCTGCAGTCCCCCGGCCTGACCGAGAAGCAGCGCGTCTACCTCGAGCTCGTGCGCGACGGCCTGCAGCGCGTTGGGCGCACGGCGCGGCGTCTGCTGGACTTCTCGCCGCGCGATGCGAGTGCCGGCAGCTTTTCGCTGGCGAAAGCGATCGACGGGGCGCGCGACCTCGTCGAGCATCGTCTGCAGAGCCAGGACGTGCAGCTCGAGATCGACGTCCAGGACGACCTGCCTTTCGTGCGCGGCGATGCGCACGAGATCCAGCAAGTCATGCTGAACCTGCTGCTCAATTCGCTCGACGCGCTGGAGTCGCGACGGCCTGGGCACATCGCGGTGCGCGCCTACGCCGCCGCGGGCAAGGTCCATCTGCACGTCGAGGACGACGGCAAGGGCATGGATCCGGTCGATCTGGCGCGCGTCTTCGACCCGTTCTTCAGCAAGAAGGACCGGCCCGACGCGAGCGGGCTGGGCATGTTCATCAGCTACTCGATCGTGCACAACCACGGCGGCGAGATGAGCGTCGAGTCGCGCCGTGGCGAGGGCTTTCGCGTGCACATCGTGCTGCCGGCGAACGGCTGACGCGGCAATCGGCCGACCGACGCAGGGGCTACCGCACCTTGGCTACTTCACCTTGGCTACTTCTGGGGCTACTTCAGGGACCACTTCTTCTGGGGCCACTTCTTCAGGGCCACTCCGGGGCTCACTTCTCGGTTTCGGCGCCCGAGTAGAGCCACACTTGGTTCTTGCCGCGGCGCTTGGCCTCGTGCAGCGCGCGGTTGGCGTTGCGACGCAAGGTGTCGATGCTGCTCGCGGCGCGGCCGTCGTAGCTGTCGACGCCGATCGAGACCGTGACCTGGCGGTTGTAGTTGCCGTTCTGCATGACCATGACCGAGACGCGCTGGCGGATGCGCAGCGCCGTCTGCACCGCCTCGGCCGGGCTGGTCTGCGGCAGCAGCACGCAGAACTCGTCGCCGCCGAAGCGCGCGGCGAAGTCGGTTTCGCGCACGTTGGCCTTCAACACGTCGGCGACGCGGCGCAGCACCTCGTCGCCAAATGCGTACTCCGTCGAATCGTTGACACTCTTGAAGTTGTCGACGTCGATGAGCAGCAGCGACAGCGGGTTTTGGTGGCGTTGGGCGCGCTTCCACTCGAGGCCGAGGATGCGCTTCATGTAGAGCTCGGACGTCAGGCCTGTCTTGAAGTCGACGCTGACCTGGCTCTCGAGTTGGCGCGCGTGCACGTGCAGGCCGCGAAAGCGCGTGCGCGTCAGCAACGCGAGCTCAATGCGATGCAGGCATTCGGCCGGCGAGAAGGGCTTCAGCACGAAGTCGCGGAACGGGATGCGCATCTGGCGCGCATCCGACAGCGCCTGCAGGTCGTCGACGAGCAACACCACGGGCACTGGGTCGTCCTCGCGCTGCAGGCCTTCTAGCAGCTCGAGTTCGACGCCGCCCGGGCAGAGCACGAGCGGGTTGAGCACGACGAGGTCGGGACGGGTGTCGGCGACCATGCGGTGGCTCTGCGCCAGCGAGTCGCCGACGTGCACGTCGTAGCCGGTGCGGGCGAGGGCCGCACACAACTCGCCCAGTGGGTCGCGGTTGTGGTTCATCACCAGGATGACCTCGGCGGCGGCCTTCGGCGGGCTTTCGGGACTGGCTCCAGCGGACATGAACAGAGTGTCGGCGCGAACTGGCGTTCCGGGGAGGGGGAAGGGGGTCTCGGGACTCTCCAGGGGGCGTTGGAACCACACGGGGACAGGGTGCGGATGGCGCCGTCGTGAAATGCGAGTCCGCTGCTCGCAGGCGAGGGTGTGACGGCCCCGGAACGTTACTGTAGCGTGCTGATCCGGCTGGGAAAGGGGTGCCGTCAATGCATTGACTTGTGCGTTTGGTGCGACCCCGGAAGGTGGAGCGAAATTCGCACCCGAAGCCGCTCATGAGGTTCGCTCGAAACCGCGATGGCGATGGGCCAACCGGGCGCCTGAGTCGACGCTCCAACCCGGTGGTGGCGTGCTTCGGTGGCCAGAATGCGTCTTGACGCGATGCAGGTCGTCCCTAGAATCCTCCGCCCCTCAGGTCGGCCCTCCGTGTCGCGGGCCGGTTGTCGGGATCGCGCAGCGCCTCTCGAGGCAAATCTCTTCCGAAGGCAAGGAGCCGTCAGCAAGTGCCGCTAGTAACCGTCCAAGAGTTGATCGACGCCGGAGTCCACTATGGCCACCAGGCCAGCCGCTGGAACCCGAAGATGAAGCCGTTCATCCACGGCAAGCGGCACAAGATCCACGTCATCAATCTGGAGGAGACGATCCGCGGGCTCTACCGGGCGACGCACTTCCTGCGTCACCTCGCCGCGACCGGCGCCCAGATCATGTTCCTCGGCACCAAGAAGCAGATCCGCCCCGTCGTCGAAGCGGAGGCCAAGAAGTGTGGCATGCCGCCCGTGACGGAGAGGTGGATCGGTGGCACGCTGACGAACTTCGCGACAGTGCGCGAGCGCTTGGTGCGGCTGATCGAACTGGAACAGCTCGAGACGAACGGCGGCCTCGAAAAGTACAAGAAGAAGGACCAGTCGACGATGCGCCGTGAGATGAAGCGCATCCGCCGCAACCTCGAAGGCGTGCGCGATCTGCACGGCCTGCCGAGCGCCCTCATCGTGGTCGACCCGCGTCGCGAGGACAACGCGATGCGCGAGGCCAAGCGTATGAACGTGCCCGTGCTGTGCGTGCTCGACACGGACTGCGACCCCACGTTCGCCGACATCGTCATCCCCGCCAACGATGACGCCATGAGCTCGGTGCAGCTCGTTCTGAGCAAGCTCGCCGAGGCCATCATCGAAGGTCGCAAGTTGTGTGACGAGTCGACTCTGCGCGATGCCCAACGGACGGCAGCCGACGACGTGCGCAACCGCCAGGCGCCCGGACGCCGCAACGAGGGTCGCGACGGCGGTGGCCGCGGCGGTGGTGGTGGTCGACGCGGTGGCCCTGGTGGACGCCGTGGTGGTCCCGGTGGCGGTCCTGGTGGTGGTCCCGGTGGTTCGCGATTCGGGCCGCCCGGCGGTCATGCTGGTTCGGTGTCGATCGGCTCCGACAAGTCCGACGCGGATGGTTCGGACTCGGGCGATGGTGGTACCGCCACGACCAGCGTCGCAACCGCGCCGGTGGTGATCCCGGTTACCCCGGCCGCTCCTACCCAGGCTGCTCCGGCTGCCCCAGTGCCGCCGCCCGCACCCGAGGCTCCCGCTTCGGAGTGAGTCGTTCGCAGTGAAGTGCTCGCAGTGAAGTGCTCGCAGTGAAGTGCTTGCAGTGAAGTGCTTGCTGTGAAATGCTCGCTGTGAGTAGCACTCAGTAAGTCGTTCGTTGGGGCGCGATGGCGGCCGCCACGTGGCCGCCGCGCGCCGCCAGGCAAGAACAGGATCGGCGTCGCCCTTCGGCGCGCCCCACCCCGTGAGGAACCCATGACGGATATCGATGCCAAGACGGTGATGCGCCTGCGCGAGATGACGGGCGCGCCCATGATGGACTGCAAGTCGGCGCTCAAGGAAACCAGCGGCGACATCGACAAGGCCAAGGACGTGCTGCGCAAGAAGGGCAAGCAGGTCGCCGATAAGGCGGCCAGCCGCGACGTCAAGGAAGGCCTCGTGTTCGGCTACGCACATCACAACGGCAAGGTTGGCGTGCTCGTCGAAGTCGTCTGCGAGACTGACTTCGTCGCGCGCAACGAGGACTTCATCGCCTTCTGCCGCGGCGTGGCGCTGACGATCACGGCCTACTCGCCCGAGTGGCTCAACCGCGAGAGCGTGCCCGCCGAGGCCTTGGCCAAGGAGCGCGCGATCGTGCTCGAGATGACCGCGGAGAGCATGAAGGGCAAGCCTGCGGCGATGATAGAGAAGGCTGTCGAAGGGCGCATGGACAAGTTCTACGCCGACAAGTGTCTGATGGAGAAGCTGTACGTGCCCGACGACAGCAAGACGGTCGAGCAGATGCGCACGGGGCTGGTCGGCAAGATCGGCGAGAACATCAAGGTGCGCCGGTTCGTTCGTATGGAACTGGGTGGCTGAGGACTGGGTGGCTGAGGACTGGGTCGCTCAAAGACTTGGTCGCTAAGAACTGGATGGTCCACTCGGGCTGCTGACGTCGGCGGCGGGCTCCCCAGCGGTTCGCCGCCGGCACGGCGCGCAATGCGTGGGGGACAACCAGGGCCTCGAAGGCTATCGTGCCTCGGCCCCCGGTCGGCGCAGGACCCGATGACCACGATCGACATGAAGAACGCGACGCCGACGAAGCCGCCCAAGCACATCAAGCGCATCCTGCTGAAGATCAGCGGCGAGAGCCTGGGCGAACACGGCGGCGGCATCGCACCCGTCGTCGTCGCCAAGGTGGGGTCGCAGATTGCTCGGGTGCACGGGCTCGGCGTCGAAGTAGCCGTCGTCGTCGGCGGTGGCAATCTGCTGCGCGGCGCGGAGTTCGCCAAACTCGGCACCAATCGGGCCACGGCCGACCACATGGGCATGCTCGCGACGGCCATCAATGCGTTGGCCATGCAGGACGCGCTTGAGCGGGCCGGCATCGAGACGCGCGCTGCCTGCGCCGTCGAGATGAAGACGATGATGGAGCCCTACATCCGGCGCCGCGTCATCCGGCACCTCGAGAAGGGGCGCGTCGTGATCCTGGCCGGGGGCACCGGCAATCCGTACTTCACGACGGATACGGCAGCCGCACTGCGCGCGACCGAACTCGGCGTCGACGCGATCTTCAAGGCGACCAAGGTCGACGGGGTCTACACCGCGGATCCGGCGCTGGATCCGACGGCGAAGAAGTTTGCGCACCTGACGTTCCAGGACGCCCTCGCGCGAGATCTGAAGGTCATGGATCGCACCGCGTTCACGCTGTGCATGGAGAACCACATGCCCATCATGGTGTTCGACATGTTCGTCGAGGGCAACATGGAGCGGGCCGTGCGCGGCGAGAACATCGGCACTTGGGTGACGTGAGGGAGGCCGGCGCGCTGCCGCCGAACCAGCCGCCGAACCAGCCGCTGAACGGTCTGGCTGGCGCCCCGCATCCGCTTCCGGCCCGCGAGGCTGGCGGTGCCGCCGGACGTGGTTACATTCGGCGTGGGCCGTACGGCGACCCGGTTGGATTCTGCCGTGCGCCTACTCGGTGAAACATGGACCCATACGCTTCGATTCTCGACGACCTCAAGCAGAAGACCGACAAGACCCAGAAGCATCTGAAGGAACAGCTCGGCGGCATCCGCACGGGGCGCGCGTCGCCGACCCTCGTCGACACGATCCGCGTCGACTACTACGGCACCTCGACGCCGCTGCAGCAGATCGCGCACATCTCGGTGCCCGAGGCCCGGCAGTTGATGATCAAGCCGTTCGACAATACGCCGCCGGTCATGAAGGAGATCGAGCGCGCGATCCAGAAGTCGGACCTCGGCCTCAACCCGCAATCGGACGGCAAGGTGCTGCGGCTCCAGTTGCCGCCGCTGTCGGGCGAGCAGCGCACGAAGCTCGTTGCCAAGGTCAAGGACCTGGTCGAGCAGAACCGAGTGGCGCTGCGCAACGAACGGCGCGACGCCAACAAGCTCGCCGACCAGATGAAGAAGGACGGCAAGCTGACCGAGGACCAGTGCAAGAAGGCGCACGACGAGATCGACAAGGAGCTCAAGGCCGTCGAGCACAAGCTCGAGGAGTCATTGCGGTTGAAGTCGAAGGAGATCCTGGAGGAGTGAGCGGGCGGGTTCAGCGTCTGCGTCCGATCCGCTCGCATGTGCGTGCGGGAGGATGACAAACGACGGTTGCCGGCGGCCGGGCGGAGTCGATCAGCGGCTCCGCGATCGCGCGCCGCCCCCCGGTCAGCGACCCGTGCCTGCCGGCGCCAGCTCCCGCGCTACCGCGCGCAATGCCGGGTCGGGGTCGCTCGTGGCTAGACGCTCGGCGACTTCGCGCAGGCGCTCGGCTGGCGCGACGCGCGCCAGCGCGCGCAACGCGTTCGTGCGCACCGCCGGGTACTCGTCGGCGGTCGCAGCCGCGGCCAGGGCCTCGATCGACGCCGTACCCTTGAAGTTGCCTAGCCCGGTGGCGGCGTGGCAGCGTACCGAACGGTCGCCGTTCTGCTGCAACGCGGCGGCGAGCACAGGAATGGCTTCGACCTTGCCGGTGCCCGCGAGCAGATGGACCAGCAGGTAGAGATCCGGCAACGGCGAGGCTTCCTGCAGCAGCGACGCGACGACAGGGATCCCGGACCCCGCGTCGACCTCGATCAGCGAGCGCGCGGCAGCCACGCGCAGTCCGGGTGCACGCCCCTTCTCTCTAGCAATCGCCAGCAGGTTCGGCCCGGCCGCCGCATCGCCGACGCGAGCGTAGCACTCGAGCAAGGCTGCCTGCTGCGTCGGCGCCGCGGCTT
>JBDSBS010000809.1:0-11543 GCA_039921435.1 Planctomycetota bacterium
TCAGGGGTCCGGGGACAGAGTCCCCGAACAGAACGGCGAAAGCCCCGAACTCGCCATCGCGCACTACGAACAGGTCGCAAGATCACGATCTACCCACACAACTTCCTGAAGACCCCCCGCCGATCCGCCCTCTGCACCCACGCTCGGTCGCCAAGACCCCAGTCGATCACGACACGGCCGCGTCACCCATCGAGGGCCTCGATGCGCTGTCTACGCGAAGAACCGGACCATCTCTTGGTCTTGCGCCTGACCGCCGAAGGCGCGATCGGTGAGGTCTACAACGGCCCCGGCACCCCGGGTTGGCAGGCGGCCGGAAAGGCGGCACGCAACGGCCAGCGCATGATCGGCGTCGGCAAACTCCGCACGCTGATGGGTGAAGTTGCGCCATCGGACCGGATCGAGGCCTTGAGGTAGCCGGACTGTCACCGCTTTCGCCCGGGCTTTGGCCGGTGCGGCGGAGATCCGCGCGTTGATCAAACCGAAAGTCGGCAAGCCGCTCGGGTTCTCGCGGACCGTGCGTGACCGAAATACTGCGAGAACTGCTCGAGATGGCCACCACGATCATGGTCAAGAAGATGGCGAAGCGGGCGTTCGCAGAGACCTACTCGAAGAGGAATCTGACGGCATCAAGGGTCGGGGACTCGTCATGCGCGGCAACAACCTCGTGAAATTCGCCAAGCAGCTCTCGGGGCCGATCATCTAATCGTTCTGGCGTGGCAAGCGGTGCCTCTACGTCGGCAAGGGAAAGCAGTGGCACCGCCTGGCCGGCTACCAGAAGTCCGCGTACGTCACGGAGGCCGACGGCGTCGAGGTGTTCCTCATCCCGACCAAAGCCAGCTACCCAAGGCCGAATGCCTTGCGACCCCTTGCGACCCACCTGTTCGCGCCGCGCGATTTCAAGGTCAAGCCGGCGCGTGTGTCGATGGGGCAAGAAGTGTCCGGCGTCTAAGCGGCACGACACGGTACGTCGAGAACTGAATGGCTTGTTTCCAATGTGCTAAGATTCATCGCCCGCAATAGCAGCGATGTTTGACCAATGCCGCACACACGGATAACACTGGGGTGATGGCACCTCAGAAGCCCCAGTCCTCCGCAATGGCGTTCCTCGTCGCCGCCCTCAAGAAGAACCCCAACGCCGCCTACGGCGACATCAAGGCCAATGCCGACGCGAAGAAGCTGAAGCTCTACCCCATCATGTTCGGCCGCGCCCAAGCGCTGCTCGGCATCGTCAAGTCGGCCAAGCGCGGAACGGGGAAGACGGCCCGAGCTTCGGCCGCCAAGAAGTCGGGGAGGCCCGTCGACAGCTCGTCCAAGTCGGGTCAGGTGCGCGCTCTCTTGAGCACCGGCATGAGCGCGGCCGACATCGCCAAGAAGGTCGGGTGCACCGTCGGGCTCGTCTACAACGTCAAGTCGACGAGTGGCGGGGCAACGAAGCGTCCCGGGCGGCCAAGGAAGAACGCCGCGCCCGGCTTGGACGGCATCGAGGGCATCCTCGCCGCGGTCAAAAACAGCGAGCAGCAGCGCACTCGGATGCGGGCGGCGCTGGAGCGGATCCAGACGGTGGTTGGCGACGTGTTGGCATAGCCGATCGGCGCGCTCCGTAACAGGCGAACAGCGACTGCTTGGTGCTCGGCGCGTTGCAGCAACGCCTCGGTCTTTGCCTTCCTGAGCCCGTTAGGACTCGACCAGGCCATCTTCGACGTCGTCGCGGCGATGCCCGACGACGCGACTGCGCAGGGCATCGTCGCGGACTTCGAGACGGGGCTCGTGTACCGCACGGGTCGCACCACGGGTGACCGGGTGAAAGCAGGCGCCGATTCTGCGAGACCAGGGTGCCTATGCCAGCTTCCGTGCCTCGCCGGCGAGAACATCCAGGATGTCCTCTCCAAGCGCGCCGCCGAGCTCGACTAGCGGTCTCGTCGTGGGCGTAGACGTCGCGCAGGGTCTCCAGCACGCGGCGTAGCGAAGAGCTTGGCCATTGCGGAGTCCCACCGATCGCTGAGGGCGAGTGCTCGCAGATGGAGAACGTGATTGCCGGTTTCGGTGTGCCATCTGGCCCTGCAGCGCTTCATGCGCAGTCCGACGAGGGTCTTACACGTGGCCTCGACGTTGCCGCTGCCGATGGGCAGTCCCGTCTTGATGGCGCCGGCGTAGTTCATGCGCTCGGCGTGATTCTTGAGGTAGGTGATGGCATCGTGTACCGGGCATTTGCCGGCGTCGGCAGCCATTGTCTCGCGCCCAGTTGCCACGATTTCAGCACGGATGCTGTCGGCGGCATCACTGCGCTTGCGAAGCAATTGTCGCCAACGCCAACCCATCGCCTTGGCAGTGGCTCCGTCCTGGCAGATGACCTTCGCGGCAGCAGCGAGCTTCTCAAGAAGGTGCCAGAGATCAACGTTGCGGTGCACAGGGCCGAACACGCTTTCCGGGAAGTTGGATTCAAGAAGGTCCCACATCTCGGGGGCACCGTCGGCAAGGAGCGCCAGCTTCAGCTCCGGGCGCTTCTCCAGCTTCAACACGTCGTTGGCCAGCATGTTGCACAGCTCCTGCGGGTCGCAGTTTGGCATCTGCCCACGACGTATCGTGTGCAGGGCGTGGCAAGGGTTCGTAGTCGGGGCACTGAAGTCGATGCGGTCACGGCGCAGCGCGGCCCGGATGCGGCGCGACCAAGGTCCTGTGCAGGAGACCGACCTCGTCTTCAAGCTGCCGTCGAAGATCGCCGAGATCGTGCGCAAGGACGCGGCGTTTGCCGGCTTGATCCCGCAGCGCAGTCCGACGTCCAAGCGCGTCGACTTCCACTGCTTGAGGAAGAGCTGCGCGCGCATCCTGATCGAGCTGAACGTGCACCCGAAGGTGATCCAGCAGACCCTGCGGCACTCCGACATCCGGCTGACGATGGACCTCTACGGGGAGCTCGGCGAGGACGACTTGTTCAGGGAACTGCCCGGGAAGTTCCCGGTGCCGAGGATGTTCGCGGAAGACGGCACGGCAACCACGCTTGGCCAGGGCATGATGGCTGTAGAGTCGCATCCAAGAAGCCAACGGCTCTCGGCATGCCAAAACACGGCACACATTCAGTTCCATTCCGGACGCTAATCATGGTGGCTGCCACGTACGTCGCGTCATGTGCCACGACGCCGCCTGGGCCACGCCCGGAAAACACCGAGCCCGAAGCTCTGTATCCGAATCCCCACGTGCCGTGGCTGACGTTGGGGTCGAGACTGCCTGACGCGGTTCTCTCCGATGGACGATTGACCTGGATCGACCTCGAAGAGACTCGTGGTCTTCGCACAATCCACATCGAGTCCAACGGCAAGGTACGCTACGGCACGCAGACTTGGTTCGATCCTGCCGGCCGCGAGGACGCGGAGGAGACCTGTGCCGTGGGCTTGAAGAACCTGCGGCGCACCGGTTTGGCCGAGGGCTTCTTGGAGCTGGACGTCATGCAAGACGACGACAGAAGCCTGCAACCGGTGATCTTCCAGGTGCTGCACCTCCACTTCGCCGCCGAGACCGGCAGCGAATCCCTCGCGCCTCTGTTGCGAGCTTGCTCCCGACCCGACATCGCATTCTCGTCGCTGGAAGTGCACGGGCTCCCCGAGAGTGCGTTGCCCTGGCGAAGATCACCCTAGCCGACTGCACCGACCCACCAGGGGGCCTCAAGAACTGCCCCGCAGGGTCACGACAACGCCCTCTACACCCCATCGCCCGATCTGGCCGTCCCGCACCAACGCAGCCGGCCACGGCATCGCGTGCATCCATCCTGCCGCGCCGGCAGCGCCGGTCCACCACCATTTTCGGGCGTGGCAACGGTCTCTCATCCACGCCCGTTTCGGCCCGCGGACCCTGCAAGACTCTGCATGGATTCGCCCTCAACGCCCCCCGCCGACCCAGTGCCGGCCTGTGCCACGTTGTGCCAGGTCGTGCCAGGTTGTGACCAACCCAATTGCACACTGCATTGCACACTCGCCCCCGAGAAAGCCGAGACCGCGTCCAAACCACGGTTTCTCGGCCATCCTCGGGGGTCTGTGTGGTAGGCCCTGCAGGACTCGAACCTGCAAGCACGACGACACAAGTGGCGCAGCGTGCGCGAGATAGCAAACACTACCCCCGCGACAACAGTACCAGTGACAGTACGCTGATGGCCGGCGCCCGACAGCTCGGGGACATCGTGCGCGAGATGCTCGCCGCCGGCCGCCCGCAGCTGCCACGCAGCGTGCGCCAGGAGCTCGCGCGCCTGCTGCTCGCCGACGATCCCGATCGCGCCGCACGCGCGCGCACGGCGCCCCTACGAGGCGAAGGTTCGTCTTGATGTTGCTTCCGACCCGAGCACTCATCGGGCCGCGTCGCCGGGGCCGCCACCGATGGCTGCGCATGGCCGAGCCGAACGAATGAACGAACGAACGAACGACCAAAACGACCGAACCACCATGACCACGACCGAACCGAGTCCCGCCTCGACCACCGACCCCTGGGCCGCCGAGCTCGACCAGCTCCGCGCCCGCTACAAGCACGTCCGGGAGCCGATGCTCTTGCCCCTGCCGTCGTGAAGGGTGAGTGCGCCGACGTACGCCATGCGGAACGGCCGCGTGATTGGGGTTTTTCGGGGGGAACGCCCACCCACAAGGACACGACGACGGCGACGCATAGTTCAACGCCCCCGCCGCGATCTTGATCGCCGCGCCCGCCGCCGCCGCCGCCCGACCCCAGACGCCCATCGCCTCCGGCTCACCCGAACCACGCCCGCGCAACCACCCCGTCCAGTCCTTGCCGGTCGCCGCCGAGATCAGATCCATGATGCCTTCGAGCGGCCCCAGCAGGTCGACCAACACATCCGCGATCAGCGCGCGGTTCTCGCTCAAGAAGTTCTTGATGCTCTCGACCATCTCCCCGATCCCGTCCGTCCCGAACGGATCCGTCAGGTTCACGGGGTTGGCGTGCACATAGCCGACGACGTTGATGCCGTCGTGCAGGCCGAGTGGATCCTCCTGCAAGAACGTGCCCGTCGCCGGGTCGTAGGCCCGCGCCCGGTAGTGGTAGAGCCCCGACTCCCAGTCGTACTCACGTCCCGTGAACAAGAATGAGTTGCCGGCCACCGCCGCGGACAGCACCGTGCCGTTGGCGGCGAGCACCGTGGGCTTGCCGTACTCGTCGTACCGGTACCGCTCCACCACGCTGCCGTTCTGACCCGTCAGCTCCTCGACAACTTCGCGACCGAGCCCAGCTACTGCTCGAGTGCGACGATACATGCGAGATCAGACGAGAGACCCTCATACTCCGATTCGGCCAACATCAACCATCCATCTCGCTCGTGTGCCGTCGACCCCAGTACGACCCCTCCGTCAGGCCAGAATGCACAGAGATCTTCTGGCATGCCGGGTTGCTGCCAATCGAACAGGCCGGCGCTCCGGTGCACTATCAGATCTACGAGCGGCTCGGTGACGCAGTATGTGTAAACCAACGCAGCATGGCCGTGCAGGATGGTGCCAGGCCATTCGGAGGACTCTTGCAGATCGACCAAGTGCTCTGAACACAGTTCAATGAACGCTTGGGCTCCCGCGTCACCATGCCGTTCTCTCCGAACCCACTGAAGCCGGTCGGCTCGTACGCGAATCCAGTCGAGAAGTGACCGGTAGGACGCGCCTCGCGGCTCCTCGGAGAATCGGTACAATAGGCGGCTCATCGTGCTGGAATGTGACCAACACCAGCAACATGGTAGTGGGGTGCTCGACTCACGGCACTACCAGCCGTCGGATGACTCTCCGGGCCTCGGAAGCTCATACCGGTCTCGTCCGCCCACTGCTTCATTGTGCCGGCCTCGGACGCGGTGAGTCCCTTCTTCTTATGCTCGTTTGCCAGTTGCACCAAAGCCGCTTGGTCAGGAGTATGCGGGCAACCATTGTGTACCAGCACCCCCAGTTCCGAGATCCGGTAGCTGTGGGCACCGTCGACTGCCAAGTTGAACACGGGCACGCGCGCGAAAGCAACCTCTCGTCCGACGACGACGACGTCACCATCTCGCCCATCGAGCCAGTCGCCACGGACCAGTTCCGCCAACGGCACCCACGCATGCCGGTTGACGCACCAGAACGGATGCTCCGGCGTGCCTGAGACCCTCGCGGTGATGCCGTTGCGCGCGACAGCGACCGTGATGATGGCGCCCTCGTAGACACGACCGCCAGCGGTGGTCACCGCACGAACGAGATCCGTACCAGCCAAACCGGGCATGGCGGCCGGCTGTTCGCATCGCACCTCCTGACCAGCGACCACCTCCTCGATCGGAACGAACGATCCATCCGCCATCGCCACCAACGTCCCAGCCAGGAAGCAGGCCCCACTCAGCTTACACATGACCTGACGGCCCTTCTCGGCGCCAGCCGCCGCCACCTTCGCGGCGATCTCCTTCATCTTCCCAAGGATGCCCTTGAGCTTGCGCAGCAGATTGAACGCCCCCGCCGCGACCTCTGCTGAATGCGGGTGCCGTTACCATCGACCCTCTTGGCACGGCGGGAAGCCGCGCCGGTAGCTACCGCGACGGTCGCCACGGCGACGCCGCGCCCGCCTCGGCGGGTTCGCCCAGCAGATGCGGGCGTGGACGCCGAGACGCTCATCCGCGGGGTCGTGGCCAAGATCCAGGGCCAGGGCTCGGCCGAAGCCGAACGGATGCGCGAGGCGATGCGCAGGGCGGTCGCGATCCTGCAGGCCGCCGGCGCCTGAACGCGCGGCACACCTGCTGCATCGGGGGGACGCTGGCGCAGGTTCGCGGACCGCCGGGGCTTGCGGTTCGTGGCGGACGGTGGCGGACGGAGGGGCAGGACAGTGCTGACGGCGGCGGCGGTCGCAGCAGGGATGCGGAGGAGCCAGAAGCTACCATACCTTCGGTAGCGGTGACTTCGACCCGACTACAAGCCTGAAGGGGCGCGACTGGCCGATACGTGTGCCATCATATCGACTATCACCCACCAAGCTCAGTTCCCGCACCTCGCCAGCCTTTCCTCGAATCGCGATAATCCACTCGCCCATGCACATGGCTATGCTGTGCCGCAATCCACGATCATCTTGGACCGTGTAACCCACTACAAATCCACTATTCACAAAGGCGCCGGGCAGTACAGCTGGCTGCACAGAGATAACACCAACTTCCGCCTCCCGTGCAACCTGCATAATAATCTCCAGTGTGAAGCCTCCGACATCGTCAATCGCGGCTTTGATTCCAGCGCCATCCCAAACACCTCTCTGCGCAGTAGCCACTTCATACTCGCCCGGCAGCACTCCTTCAAACGAAGCCGTTCCGGCTTCATCCGTCAGTGCGGAATGCGCTATTGCAGGTGTCATACTCCAGGCACCAATCCTGACCACTTCAGGTCGCTGGAATCTCCGCATCACGACACGAGAGCCAACTATCCGACGTCCCCGATCGTCCCGCACACTTACGCAACCTCTCACGCCATTCGGCACGACAAACTCGATATTCCCCATTGCACCGCTGAGAGGCACAATGTCCACTTCAGTGCCGATTGTCGACTTTACAGTGACTTTCAACGTGTCGGTGGCGTCAATGACAATGCAGCCGTCCCTGAGGTCTCCGCTCGTTTCTGCGCCGGAAACGGCGCAGATCGAGAAGCTACCTACAGCTGGCCGTCCGCGCAAGTCCCTTAATGAGATTCGCGAACCGCTCGTAATTGTCGGCGGCGAGATGATCTCCTGACTCGGGTGACGCTCGGGGCAGCAATCTTTGCCCTCGCCCAAAGCAGGAAGCTCAGCCGGCGCGCTGTTCCGCTCTACCCCGCCCACCGATGGGGGATTAGGGATTCCTGCATCGGTTGGCATCAACCACGCTAGGAGTCCAACGCAGCCGATGCCCACTGCGATCAGCGCAAGCTTAGTGATGGCGAGGCGAGACATCATTAGTTGCCGCCAACCGGAACTGGTCGAGCGGTCACAGGAGCGCCACTAGCATCTCGCTTCGGCGTCTTCTGGTCATCCTCCACTTCCGCAACATGATCGCCTTGAGGACTGATCCAGCAATCAAAACCCCACACCTTAAATTTGTCCTTTGGCAGGACTTCGCGAAGGTACCGAGCTGTGTTCGCTTTCGGGTCGGGGTCCGCGTCCGCGCGTCCCAACCTGCATGTCTCAACGAACACGTGTGTTGGCTCTGGACCCCTCGGAGGGTTCGGAGGAGGCTCCTCTACAGCCTTCTTTACTGTTCCATCGTCGTTTAGCGGCACTGAATCACCAAACTGTGTCGCGTGACCATAAAGCACGATGACGCGATGCCGTCCCTCCCAAATCTCGGCCCCGTCCATGGCGACGTCGCGGAAGTACTTCCGCCACTCCTTGTTTAGTTTTCCAACGGGCTTGCCCGGAGGTTTCGTTCGTTTCGGCGGAACCGGCCTACTAGTGCTGTGGTATCCCGACCCACGTGAGCCGCCTTCACCATCGCCACCAACTGTGACAACGCGTCCACCATCTGGATCGCGGGACGCCCTCTCGGTTGCGATCTTTTGGTTTCGCGCATCCAACTCCGCATCACCCGTCACGATGACGACCACGGTTGTGTACAGTCCTTGCGGGTCCACGAAACATGCCGGCTGGCTTCCACAGTACGCATAACCATTGCCGGATGCCAGCTGATCGCGCCACGCGCCAACAGGGTCATTAGTCAAAAACCGCCCGTGACTAGCGTCATAGTACCGGTTCCTGAAGTAATGTAGTCCAGTCTCGGTATCTCGCTGGCCACCGCCGAAGCCATATACCTGACCGGGTACCGTAGGGACCTGTCCGGTCAGTGAGCCGAGTGCATCATAGGCTGTCATTCGCCCGTAAGGATCGTACTGGTACTGTTCGACGAGCTGCCCTGCGGTGTCGACAACCTTTACGATTCCGCGAGTGTGATCAAGCACATAGCCATATCGCGTCCAGGTGCCCGTCGCCGGGTTGCGCCACGCATACCCGAAGTGATCGTCAACGACGGCTCCCTCAAACCAGACCGTAGTAGGTGTGAACACGAGATCGTACGCCTCGACCATCTCCCACCCGGACCAAGCATAGATCGCCCCAGAAAAGTCGGGGAACAGCTTGCCGATGCGCCGATTGCTCGGATCGTAGCCATAGTAGGCCACAATCACCGGCACAGGCTCATCGACCGCCGCCGCCGCGGTTCCCGTGGTTCCTACATTTGCCCCGAACGGAATGCGCGGATCGCTCGACGAAGTCCCGGCGGCTGACCGTGAGTTTTGCAGACGCCCGCGCGCCTGCAGAACTCGATCGCGCCACTGTGGCGATGGCAGTACCGTCTTCTTGCCTTGGCGGCGCTTCTGCACCGCGACACTGTAGACCTGCACCGTCGTGCCAGTCGCGGTCTGGTCAGTGGCTCCACCCGGGTATGTCAACACGTACGCCTCCGACAGCCGATCCAGGTGGTCGTAGACGTACAGGTAAAAGCCGTCACTCAGAACGTTGCCGTTACCATCGTAGAGCCACGACTGGACATCGCCGTTCGGCTGCGTCACGCTGGCGTACTCGTTCGTCGCCCCGTTCCGCTGGTACACGCTGCTTGCGACGCTACCGCCGACCTCCTCGTCGACCTGCGTGCGGTTGTGCGCCTCGTCGAGCGCGTAGGTGAGCTTCTTGTCGTAGGTCGTTGCTCCCGAGTACGTCCCCGCGAACGACGTCACGCCGAGCTTCGCTTCCTGTAGCCGATCCCATCCGTCGAGCTGAAACCAGTCGCCCGCCTTGCCCGATGCTTTCGAGTACCGGTGCTGCGTAATGTTGCCTTCGGCGTCGCGTTCCATAACGAGATCGTACAGGAGGCCTGTATTGGCGCCACTCACGAAGCGGGTCGTCGTCATCTGCGTCATGTGCCGAACAGCATTGTAGCTGTATTCGGTCACCAGCTCCGTCGTCAGCGATGCCCCTGGCAGGAACCTCCGCCAGATCGGCCGGTTGCCCTCGTACCGCCAATCGCCCAACGGCTGTTGCGCGATGCCCGGGCCGTTCAGCGCCATGGAGGCCAACTTGCCGGCCCCATCGGGCGTCGTGCCAATCGTGAACCCCGCACTCGTCATCACCGACCGCCGAAACAACCCATCCTCTCCACCTCCTGCTTTCGCGAATCCGTAAACCAAGTCCTTCGTCGCCATTGGCACGTAGCCGGGGTTTGGGTCATCGAGGTAGCGGAAGCGCTCGAGAACCTGCCGCCCAATGCTGTCGTAGCCGTCCACTGCCTCGACCAAGCTCGGTGGCTGCGACGCCGAGAAGTGCGGGTAAGTGCTCCACCAAGTCTGCGCGGAGACGACGCGATCGAAGTCGTCGTGCGCCCACGTCTCGTGCGTCGCCATGACCGACAACACAACACCGTTGGTCGGAAGCTGGATCACTTTGCGTTCGACCAGACGCTTCTGCGAATCATAGAGCTGCTGCACGCGCGTGCCGTTGCCATCGCGCCACTCGATCAGCCGACTTGCCAAGTCATATTGATACTGCCACTGTTTGGCGGTGTTGCCGGCGACATATCCCGGGAGTTGCCGCTCCCCAAGCCGCCCCAGCAAGTCGTAGTGGTACTTGCTGACGTTGCCGACCCCGTCGGTACGCGTTACAATCGCAGACAGAAGCGGATCCGTTGGCGCATCGTCGTAGGCCAGCCCCAAGTGCACCGCCGGCAAAGCCGGGTTGCGTTGGTGCAGCCATTCGTCGACTCTGCGGCCGGCGGCATCGAACGCGCGCCGCGTCTCCTTGCCGACGCCGTCCTTGAACCACGTCGAGTTGTCGAGGCTGTCGTAGCCATGAAAGCGGGTGAACTGCACGGTGGCTACCGAGCCGAAGAAGTCACCGCGCACAAGCCGATCCCATGCGTCGTAGGTTAGGTCAATGCGATACGTCGCTGGCGAATACGAGCTGGCACCAGTCTGTCGCTGCTCGACATGATCGACGCGGGTTACGTTGCCAACCACATCGCGAGCAAACACCTCGGCGTTGCCGGTCGTGCCCAGTAGCCGGTCCTGCTTTCGCACAAGTCGACCGCGGTGGTCGTAGCCGTAGGAGGCGCCGCGACCATCGCCATCGATCTCGGTCGCGATGCGAAACGGACCGTTGTGGGTGTAAGCCACTGTGCGCGTCATCGTCGTTCCTGGCGCCGACAGGGTCTCGTTGAGCACTCGGCCGAGATCATCGACCGATGTCGCGAGAGTTTGCTGTAGCGTCGCACCGACGCCTGTTCGGTATTCCGATTGGATCATCCGGTTCTCGTCGTCGCGCACGAAATAGACGTGCTTGTCGCTCGGCAAGTGAATGCGCTGCGGCCGACCCCAGGCGTCCAGCGTGTCCACGGTTCCGACCAGCCCGGTCGGCTCGATGGCGCGTGCGAGAACGCCGTCGGCGTGGTAGCCACGTTCCTCAACTGCCCATGTGCTGCCATTGACCTTGCTGCGCTCGCGGTAAAGAGAGTTGTGATCGTCGTAGAGGTACTGCGTCTCGCGACCACCGGACGCCTGCACGCGCCACAATCGGTTGCCGATGTCATACTCGTGGACCGTCGCCAG
>JBDSBS010000810.1:0-3857 GCA_039921435.1 Planctomycetota bacterium
TCACATATTTACAACATCTTGCGAATGTCGTTCAGTCGAGGCCCAAGCGCTTGCGCGAAACTCGGCGAGGTGCTCAGGGTGAGAGCCAGACCCGTTCAAACCGTCGGGCGCCACGGCAGCAGCAGAAAGCTCATGCCTCCGGCCTCGACGACCTGACCAGCTGCCAACGGATGTTCGCCGCGGAACGGCACTCCATCGATGGTGCCGCCACTCGCGCTGAAGACCCTCATTTGGCAGGTGTTGGCTGCAAACACCTCGACCTCACCGGTCGCCTTGGGAACCCGCACGTGCACATTCTTGGCTGGCCCCATCACGATCCTGCCGTCCCGCCCACGGTCCTTCATGAGCACGACGCGGTCGGTGCCTGCAATTTGAAAACCGCCTTGCAGCACCAAGCCGGCCGACAGAGAACGGGTGCACGGTCGCTGGTAGGTGAAGGCGAGAGCCGGGCCCAGTTCGACGCGGTCGCTGGCTTCAAGGATGCGCGAAGTGACGACGGTGCCGCCGACCCGAACCTCCCCTTCTTCTGCAACCACGGTGTCCTGCATGCCGCCGTGGAACGACATGCTCCGGCGGATGGTTGCGTGGCGCCCCGCGACGTTGGCGAGCACCGGCAGGTCCGCGCGCGTCTGCCGCACATTGCCGATGGAAACGGTCTCACCGCGAACGACGAGCTGCTCGCCACCCTCGTCGACGCGCAGCAGGAACGCCCCCTCGAGGCCCTGGGCGCGAGCCAGATTCTGCTTCATGTCGTAAATGCGCGTTCGCAACAGTGGTTGAGTCGGCGGCATCTCGGCGAGCTTCTGTTGTGCACCGAGAAAGTCGCGTTCCTGTGTCAAGACCTCGACGCGGTCGAGCGCTTCGGTCTGCCGGCGCACCTGCCGCAGGCGTTCGCCAAGGGCCCGCACGTCGGCAGACTCCGCCCACTGCTGCTGAGCTTCTTCGGCAAGCCGCTCGGCTTCGGCAAGGTCGCGGCCGGACAGACTCTCGAGGGCCTGGGCCACGAGAGCCTCGGACGCCGCCCGCCGGGAGACACAGGCCTGGCGCAAGCGTATGGCCCGAGTGCCGAACTCCGCTCGAACAACGGCCAAGCTTCCCAACACCTCGGCGCAGCGTTCGACCGTGGTCAGGCGACCACCGGCCAACGCGCGTTCGGCCAGCTGCCCCAGACGATCGGCGAGCGTGCACACACGCGCATCGAGGCGATCTGGCGAGAGAATGCGCTCTCGGAACGGCAGCAAGGAGGCGATGGCTGCCAAGCTCTCGTCGATGCGGTTCTCGTCCATCGCTGCCGCAGCTCGTTCGAACACCGGCAGCGCCTCGCACTCGGCCCGCACTGCGCCAATGACCCTCGGCAGATCCTCGTGGTCCACCTGTACCTTGGCCAGCTCTTCGAGCCGCAACAGACAGTGGCGCACGCCTTCCTGGCTGGCAGCCACGCGACCGTGCAGGACAACACGAACTTCGTCGAGCCCGCGCTCCACCAGCCTCATGCGAGCCCGGGCGTCAGCCACGATTTGTTGTGCTTCGTTGGCCACGCGGGCCGACCCAACCAATCCGACCGCGGCCGTGCAGGCCTCGCGCAACCGTCCCTCACGTGCTGCCGAGCGAACTTCACCCAAGCGACGGTCGAGATCAGACAATCCCTGATCGACGAGATTCAGTTCGCGCCGCGTGGCTTCGTGCATCGGATCCTCCGCCAGTAGCTTGGTCAGCTGCTCGCGAGCAGCATCGAGTTGACCAGCGTCGAGTTGCCCGCGAGCCTCCGCCAGGCGCCCGTCCCGAGTTGTCGCCGCACTGACGAGCCCAGCCACGGTATCGGCCAACCCCAACGCGCCGGCGGCGCGCGCAGCCGCCTCGAGCCCGGCGACGGTCGCAGTCGATTCGCCGCCAGCAGGCCCGCGTTGGGCAAGGAGCAGCGCCTGGACGAGACTACTGACCGGATCTGCGCATTCGAAGCCGGTTCGGCGACAGACTGCAGCGAGGGCTGTTGCTTCGGCAACGGATCCCACGCCAGCGAAGCGTGCCGCCAAGTCTGATTCGAGCGCCTGCCGCGCGGCAACCATTGGTTTGGTCTCCACAACCTTCGGCAGCGCCGTTGCCCCCACTCGGTACTGCTCCAATGCCGCGGCCACGTCCCCTGCACGCAACGGGTCGCGTACTTTGGCCGAGAAGTGAGGGCCCGCTGCCGTTGCGACGCGGGCGCGGACGGCGTCGATCTCGGAAGCGTCCCGGTCGAAGGCCTCGGCCCGGTGCAGGTGCTCAATGGCCTCAGCGACAGCTCCGGCCTCGAGACTCGTCAGGACATCGCCACACACCGCGCTTGCCTGACGACCGCGTTCGGCGAGCTGATGCTCGAGCTGACGGCGTTCGAGCTGAAGGTGGTCACCATCGAACGACGCAAGCACCGTGCGAGCCGCCGTGGTCTCGCCGCGTGCCAGCAGTCGACGGACCTCCGCCACGTTGCGTCGTGCGAGATCCAGTGCTGCCGCCTCGCCCGAGGCCGCCGCTTCGATCTCGGCCGCCAAGCCGTCGACTTCCGGAGAACGGCTGGCACCGCGCAGCCTCTGCAGCTCGGCTCGCGCCGCGCCAAGGTCGCCTGCTTCGAGGCGCCGACGCGCCCGCAAGACGAGCCGCTGCGTCGCCACAGCCCTTACCTGTTCGGCTCGTCGGTCCGACTGGATCAACGGATCCGCGGCGAGCAACAGCGCGTCTGCGAAACGCTGCTCGCGCAGGGCTTTCCTGGCCTTTGCCAATCTGATGAAGCGATCGAACATTGCGGACGGTTGGGCCCCGAACCAGCGAGCTGCCGTTGCGGCTCCTTGCGGGGCGTCGACCGACTATTGCCAAGTCGTGCTGAGACCGCCAGCCCCGGACTCTCCGGCCCGCCGAAGACAGGCTTCCGCCACCGCCAAGAAGGCCCTGCGGTCAGGGATGTCGCTCGACGGCACCGAGCTGAGGCCGCAGGCGGGGCAGAGCTCTGCCACCTCGGCGAGTCTTTCGCGCAGCGACTCCAGGATGCGATTCGCCAGACTCGACGCCCCATCGGGCCCCGTGCCAGGCAGAAGGAACAAGAACACCGTCGGTGCGAACCGTGCCAGAACGTCGATGTCGCGGCACTCGTTGAGGAAGATGCCAGCAGCATCGGCCAACACGGCCCGGCGCGCGGCTGAGTCGAGGCGTTCCAAGCCCGGCCCGAGGTCGAGCAGCAACAGGGACAGGGGCTGATGGAAGCGCATGGCCCGCTTCCATTCCTCGTCGAGCTTCAGTGTCGCATAGGGTCCATCGAACAGCCCTGTTTCCTCGTCCTGCACGCGAGTCAAGAGCGAGTCTTCGCGCTCGAATCGCAATAGCCGTTGCAGGTTGGAGTCCGCACTCCCATCCGGCTGCAGGTGCCCCGTGAGTCGCGTCAACAGTGTTTCCAGCGGTGCCCGCCGAGCGCTTGTCGCCGCGCCTTGCAACGCGCTGACGTCGAGAGTGCTCGTAGCCGCGCTCCACTTCAGGACGCCATCGGCCAGGCAAAACCGGGCCAGCTGCGCCCCGATCATGTCCTCCTCGTCAACGACGACGTAGACGGCTATCCCACGTGTCCCCTTGAGCGCACGCACCCCTCCAAACGCATGTCCGGAGGGCAAGGTCGAACAGTCCGCAGCGGTGGCCTGGGCTTCGATAACGACGAGGTCGCCAGCCACAGCCGACGCCAGAGGGGCAGTGGCGGGCGAGGCGCTGAAATGCGACTCGAGACTGGCTCGCACCTCGTCACGGTTGCCCACCCAGAACCAGCGAATCGGTTTGGCCATCTATGCCTCCAGTGCCTTGACGACCTCTTCTGGGAAGTCTTCGTTGCTGAACACACT